>CAIWHY010000242.1 GCA_903912585.1 uncultured Thermoleophilia bacterium
AGCACGCGCAGCGTCGTCGTCTTGCCGGCGCCGTTGGGTCCGAAGATGCTCAGGAAGCCGCCGCGCTCGAGACCGAACGACAGACCCTTGAGCACCTCGCGGCGGCCGAACGTCTTGCGCAGGCCTGCGACCTCGATCTCGAGCGTCATGGGGCCTCCGTCAGGCAGACGCGCGGCCCAGGCCGCCGTCGGCGTCGCCTTCGGCGGCCACGACCTCGCGCGCCTCCTGCTCCTGGCGGCGGGCCTTGGGCCAGAGCGAGACGGCCGCGCCGACGCAGAGCAGGATCGAGCCGAGCCACACGAAGCGGATGAGCGGGAAGACGACCATGCGCAGGGCGATGGTCGAGGAGGTCTTGTCGAAGGGCGCGTCGGCGACCACGAACAGGTCCTGCTTCCAGCCGCCGAGGATGACGGCGCGGACGGCCGCGCCGGCCACGGGGTAGACGTCGGTGCGCGGCTCGAGCACGCCGGCCGGGACGCCGCCCCGCGACACGTCGAACGTGGCGATGGCGCGGGTGGACGACTGCGGGCCGGTGCCGTTGTGCATCCCCCTGTAGGTGAGCGTGTAGCCGCTGACGGACGCGGTGGTGCCGGGCTTGACCCTGACGATGGCGGACTGCTCGACCTTGTACACGTTGGAGCCGATGAGGCCGGCCACCACCAGCACCATGCCGAAGTGCACGAAGTACGCGGCGGTGCGCGAGCGGCTGCCGCTGAAGGCGCGGCCCAGGCCCGACCAGAGGCTCCCGTCCTTCCCGGCCGCCGTGCGCGCCGAGCGCAAGACGAACTGCACCACGGCGCCGGCGGCGAAGCCGCAGACGACCAGGCCGACCATGCCTCTCAGGCTGGAGCCGAAGCCGAGCGCCAGCCACAGCGGCACCGACGCGGCGGCGAAGACGGCCGGCAGGACGAGCAGCCGCAGCAAGGTCGCCCCCTCGGTCTTGCGCCAGGCGAGCAGCGGGCAGATCGCGATCAGCGCCAGCGTGACGACGCCGAGCGGCTGCGCGATGGCGTTGTACGTGGTCGGCCCGACGGTGCGGTTCATGGCCAGCGGCACGACCACGGTGCCGAAGGCGACGGCCACGGCGAACAACGTGAGCAGGAGGTCGGTGACGTAGTACATGAAGTCGCGCGAGAGCAGCGACTCGACCTCGTCGTGGCTCGCGAAGCGGCGCCAGCGCCAGGCCATGAGACCGACCGTGACCGCGGCGATGGCGACGAGGAAGCTGGTGAGGATCACGACGAGCAGCTGGTTCTTCTCGAAGGCGTGCACCGACTGGATGAGCCCGGTGCGCGTCGTCCACGTGGCGAGGATGGTGAAGAAGAACGTCGCCGCGGCGAGGCCGAGCGCCCAGTGCTTGAAGATGCCGCGCGTGCGATACAGCGTGAACGAGTGCAGCAGCGCGGTGGCGGCGAGCCAGGGCACGAGGGACGTGTTCTCGACAGGGTCCCAGCCCCAGTAGCCGCCGAAGCTGAGCACCACGTAGGCCCACCAGGCGCCGAGCCCGATGCCGAGCGAGAGCGCCAGCCAGCCGAACACGGCCCACTTCTGCGAGAGCTTGACCCAGGTCTTGCCGGCGTCGCCGAGCAGCAGCGCCGAGACGGCGAAGGCGAAGGGCACCGAAAGGCCCACGTAGCCGATGAACAGCGCCGGCGGATGCAGCACCATGGCGGGATGGAGGAGCAGAGGATTGAGGCCGAACGGCTGCGTGCCGGGCACGGCCTTCGCGAACGGGCTCGACGCCGCGTTGAAGACCATCAGCGCCGAGAACACGGCGCCGGTGGCGCAGAGCACCATCACGGCGCCGGCCACGAGGCGCTGCACCTTGCCCAGGTCCAGCAGCGCGATCACCACGGTCACGACCGCGATGAGCAGCAGCCAGAGGAGGAACGAGCCCTGCTGCCCCGCCCAGAAGCCGGCGATGCGGTAGAAGGTCGAGAGGCTCGCGTCGGAGTTCTCCGTCACGTAGCCGAAGCTGAAGTCCTTCTTGAGGAAGGCCTGCAGCAGCACGGCGCTCGAGACCACGGTGGTGAGGAAGAACGCGTAGACGGCGTAGTAGCCGTTGCGGATCAGGTCCTTGCGGTCCCAGCGCGTGCCGAGCGCCAAGAAGAGAACGCTCGCCAATGAGAAGACGAGCGCAAGGGTGAGCGAGAGTCTTCCGAGGACTAGCACAGACGCGGCCTCACTGCGTCGCCGTCGGCGGCGTGGTGGCCTGCGCCTTGTACTTGCTGGGGCACTTCGTCTGGAGCTGGTCGGCGGTGATCGTCTGGTCGCCGGAGGCGTACTTGCCCACGACCACGACGTCCACGCCGCTGTTGAACGTGTTCGGCATCTGACCGGCGTAGGTGACCTTCACCGTGCCCGGCTTGCCCGTGAGATCCTGGATCGTGAAGTGGACGCCGCTGGTGTCGCGCGTGATGGTGCCGTTCAGCACCTTGCCGCCGACCTTGACGTTCTTGCCGTTGTACTGACCCGCGGCAAGGTCCGAGACTTGGCGATAGTAGGCGCCCTGTCGCTGCACGAGGAAGACGACGCCGACGACGAACACGACGACGATGAAGCCCGTAGCGACGAGCAGTCGGGTGCGAGATTTCTTGTTCAAGGAGATACCCCCGGCGGTTCATTCGAGCGGTGTCAGAGAGTGTAGCGCACGAACAGCCACTTCGCCATTTGCACTGTCGCCAAGATGATTAAGGCTTGTGAAGTCCGGCGCGAGGCCTCGCTGCCTGCCGCGCCCCTGGTGGGAAGCTGCCCTCCGCGCGCCCTTATTGCGAACTATTTGCAGGTGCGATAGCGTCGCGCCATGCATCACGCACGCGCGACGCTCAAAGAGCAAGGGTACCGCCTCACGCCGCAGCGGACGGCCGTCTGGGAGACGCTGCGCGGCGCCGGCCGCCACATGACCGCCGAGGAGGTCGCCGGCGCCACCCGGCGGAGCCTCCCCGGGATCGACACGTCGACGGTGTACCGCACGCTCGAGCTGCTGGTGAGCCTCGACCTGGTGACCGAGACCAAGCTGGGCTCGGCGCGCAGCTACTTCGAGGTCTCGCCCGATCCGGGCCATCATCACTTCGTCTGCGAGCGCTGCGGCGCCGTGGGCCACTTCGGGGACGAGCTCTTCGCGCCGCTGTACCGGGCACTCGAGGCGAGCGACGGATTCACGCCCACGCGCGCCCGCGCGACCGTGTTCGGCGTCTGCCGGCGGTGCCGGGACGGCGCCGGCGAGCCGGCGAGGCCGGCGAGGCCGGCGGCCGACGGTACGCCGGCGCCGAGGCTCGCAGACGACGAGGCGCCGGCACCCGGCCGGCCGTAGCGCGCGGTGCACATCCCCGACGGATACCTCGGGCCGGAGACGGTCGCCGCCGGCTGGGCCGCCTGCACGCCCGCCTGGTACTGGGCGAGCCGGCGGGCGCGGGACACGCTCAGCGAGCCCAAGGCGGTGCCGATGCTGGCGGCCAGCGCCGCCTTCAGCTTCCTGATCATGATGCTCAACGTCCCCGTGCTCGGAGGGACCACCGCCCACGCCGTGGGGGCCGTGCTGATCGCCGTGATCGCCGGGCCGGAGATCGCGATCCTCGCGGTGAGCGCCGCACTGGTGATCCAGGCGCTGCTGTTCGCCGACGGCGGCGTGCTCGCGCTGGGGGTCAACTGCTTCAACATGGCGGTCGTGATGCCGCTCGTCGGGTACGCCGTGTACCGCTTCGTGGCCGGTTCCTCCCCGCTGCTCTCGAAGCGGCGCCTGGTCGCCGCCGGCCTCGCCGCCTACGCCGGCATGATCGCCGCGGCGGCGATGGCCGGCCTCGAGCTCGGCTTGCAGCCGGCGCTGCACTCGGTGAACGGCGTCGCCCAGTACGCGCCCTACGGGCTCAAGGTCTCGCTCACGGCGATGCTGGCGTCGCACCTGCTCATCGCCGGGCCCGTCGAGGCCGCGTTCACGGTCGGGGTCTTCGCCTTCCTCGTGCGCACGAGTCCGGAACTGCTCAAGGCTTCCGCCGGCGAACGCCTGCGGGCGCGCTGGCTGTGGGCCGTCGTCGGCGTCCTCGTGCTCGCGGTGCCGCTGGGGCTGATCGCCACCGGCACGGCCTGGGGCGAGTGGAGCGCCGGCCAGATGAAGGAGAAGCTCGGCTACGTCCCCAGCGGGCTCGCCCAGTTCGGCGGCTGGTGGAAGGGCCTGCTGCCCGGCTATGCCCTCCCGGGCGGCAGCGGCGGGCTGCTCGCCGTGGCAGCGTACGTGCTCTCGGCACTCCTCGGCGTCGCGGCTCTGGGCGGCGCGGCCTGGCTCATCGTGCGCCTCGCGCGCCGCCGCCGGCCGTCCGGCTGACCGGCGCACAGCGCGTTTGCCGGGAGACGCGGCGCCGCGCCCACAGGCCCGGACGCCGCGCCCGCCGCGGCAGGAAAAGAGCGGCGGAGCGGCGTAGCTAGCAGCATGCCGATCGACAAGCGCCGCGAGAGCAGGGTCATCGCCGCCATCTTGGCGGACGTCGTGGAGGAGGCCGCCGGCGCCGGAGGCCTCCTCAAACCCGCGCTCGAACGGATCAACCACCTGTTCGCTCCCGCCGTCGCGGAGCCGTTCGCGCTGGCCGGCGCGTCGCGCGTGGACGGCGCCCTCGCGGACCCGGCTCAGGCGCCGCTCTGCATCAGCGTGCTGCGCGAGCTGATCGCGCCGACGCAGCTCCGCGTCGGCGTCGGCGTCGGCGTCGTGGAGGACCTGCGCGACGCCGCCCACGGCCGCGACGCCCGCTCCCTGGCGCGCAACGCGCTGCAGCTGGCGGCGCGAGACGGCGGCCTCAGCCGCTACCTCGGCACCGGCGAAGCCGGCGACGTCCTGCTCGGCGCCCTCTGCCGACTGGTCGACCCGCTGATATGGGCGCGCACGCTGAAGCAGTGGGAGGCCATCACCGCGTACCGCGAGCTCGGCCACCAGCGCGAGGTGGCTCTGCGCCTCGGCGTGACCCGGCAGAGCGTCGGCGACCGGCTCTCGGCCGGCCACCGCCGCGCGGTCGAAGAAGCCGACGCGGCGATCGCCACGTACCTCACCTACGCTGGCCGGCAGCGTCTCGCGCCCTGACGGCCCCGCACTCCGATGAGTCACGCCGGCGCCGGCGGGCGGCGCCCACCAGGGCTCAGACTCCGGCGGCCGGCTCCGGCGCAGCGCAGTCCCCGCCCTGGTCCAGCAGCTTCTCGACCGCGTGCGGCAGCGCCGGCGCGATCATCGCGTACTGCTCGCGGCACGCGCCCGGGCTGCCCGGCATGTTGATGATCAAGGTCCTGCCGCGGATGCCGCTCACGGCCCGCGAGATCATGGCGTGCGGCGTCTTGGCGAGGGAACCGGCGCGCATCGCCTCGGCGAAGCCCGGCGCCTGACGGTCGAACACCTCGAGCGTCGCCTCGGGGGTCACGTCGCGGCTGGTCATGCCGGTGCCGCCCGTGGTCAGGACGAGGCTGATCTTGGTCTCGTCGGCCCACCGCCGCAGGACCGCGGCGATCTGGTCGCGCTCGTCCGGCACGATGGCACGCTCGACGGAGGCGACCCCGAGGCCGCGCAGCGCCTCTTCCAGCGCGGCGCCGCTGGCGTCCTCGCGCTCGCCGCGCGAGCCCTTGTCGCTCACCGTGAGCACGGCGGCCACGATGAGGCTCGTCCTGATGAGGACCAGGCCGTTGCCCGGGAAGATCTCTCCGCCCTCCAGGACCCGGGCGAAGATGCCCTCCCGCGGCATGACGCAGTCGCCGGCCTGGCGGAAGATGGCGCAGCGGTCGTGGCACACCTTGCCGATCTGCGTGACCTCGAGCAGGCACTCGCCGGCGTACAGGCGCGCGCCCACGGGCAACTCGTAAAGCACGAGGCCCTCGGTGGTGATGTTCTCGCCGAACGCACCCGGCTCCACCGTGGGGCACGAGGGCTTCATCTTCTCGATGCTCTCGTTGGCGAGCAGGCTCACCTGGCGGTGCCAGGGGCCGGCGTGCGCGTCACCCTCGACCCCGTGCTCGACGATCAGGGTGATCGACTCCACGGGATCCTTGCGGACGCCCTTCTCGGCGGCCACGTTGACAGACACGATGCCGCCGTCGACGGTGTGCTGACTCACTGCTCGCCTCCGCTCCGCCCGGCGCCGGCCTCGCGGCGCCAGGTCCCGCTGCGCCCGCCGCTCTTCTCGAGCAGGCGGACGACGGTGATCTCCATGCCGCGGTCGGCGGCCTTGCACATGTCGTAGATCGTGAGCGCGCTGGTGGACGCGGCGACCATCGCCTCCATCTCCACGCCGGTGCGCCCGCGCAAACGGGCCTCGGCGACGACGCGCAGGCCGGGCAGATCGTGGTCCGCGTCGATGGTCACCGTGAGCGCCGTGAGATTGAGCTGGTGGCAAAGCGGGATGAGCTCGTGCGTACGCTTGGCGGCCATGATGCCGGCCAGACGGGCGGTGGCGATCACGTCGCCCTTGGGCACCGCCTGGTCCTCTATCAGCGCGAGCGTCTCCGGCGCCATGCGTACGTGGGCTTCGGCGCGCGCGAAGCGCTCCGTCTCCTGCTTGCCGCCGACGTCGACCATGCGCGCGCGCCCCTGGTCGTCGATGTGGCTGAGCGCGCTCACGGGGCGCACCGGTCACGCATCGGTCAGCCGCCGATCTCGGACATGGACCGGTCGTTGGCGAGGACCTCGCGGCAGCGATCGTAGCTCTTGCCCGAGACGGCCTCGAGGATCGCCGCGCGCAGCGCGACTGGCTCCGCGATCAGCGGCCGCACGGCGACTTCCTCTCCCGAGAAGAGGCAGGTGCGCAGGCGCCCGTCGCAGGTGAGGCGCAGGCGGTTGCAGCTCTCGCAGAAGTGCTCGCTCACGCCGGCGATGAAGCCGACGGTGCCGAGTGAGCCGGGCACGTGCCAGTACTCCGCCGGGCCGTGGCCGTAGGGGCCGTCGTGCGGCACGAGGTCGTAGCGCTCCTTGAGCCGGCCGAGGATCTCCGGGGCCGGCACCATGTGCCCCTGGTCGCCGAGCCGGCGGTCGAGAGGCATGAATTCGATGAAACGCACGTGGACCTCGCGCTCGCGCGTCAGAGCCACGAAGGCGTCGAGCTCGTCCTCGATACCCTCGAGCAGGAGCGCGTTGACCTTGACCGGTGCGAAGCCGGCGGCGAAGGCCGCGTCGATCCCGGCGAGCGCGGCGGCGAGCTCGCCGCCGCGCGACAGCCGCGCGTAGCGCGCCGCGTCGAGGCTGTCGAGGCTGATGTTGACGCGGCGCAAGCCCGCGCGGCGCAGTTCCGCCGCGTAGCGCGGCAGCAGGATGCCGTTGGTCGTGAGCGAGATGTCGCGGATGCCGCTGGTGCGCGCGAGCATGCCCACGAAATCGGCGCAGCCGAGGCGCGCCAGCGGCTCGCCGCCGGTGATGCGGACCTTGCTGATGCCACAGCCGGCGGCGACGCGCGCGAAGGCGGCCAGTTCCTCGTAGCTGAGGATGTCACCGTGCGAGCGGGCCGGCACGCCCTCCGGCGGCATGCAGTAGGTGCAGCGCAGGTTGCAGCGATCGGTGATCGAGAGGCGCAGGTAGTCGACCCTGCCCTGGGTCTTGCCGGGTTCGGTGCTCAAACGGCGGATTCCTCGGACGGCCGGCGCCAGTCTGCCGGACGATGTTGCTCGGGCCGCACCCAGTGTACAGCCGCCGTGCGAGGTGACATAGCCGACGGCCGGGCAAGCGCCCGGAGGCGGCGCGATCGCAGAGGGATCCCGCTCAGGCCATCGGCAGGACGTGGACGGCCGCGGCCGGCACGCCGACGTCGACCGCGGCGCCGAGCGTCAGGCCCAGGGCGTCGGCCGCGCGCGCCGGGATCAGGACGTCGAGCGCGTCGGGCGTCTCGACGCGGACGAGCACGAAGCCGCCCTGCAGCGACAGGCCCACGACGGTCCCCGGGAAGACGGCGACATCGTCGCGGCCGGCCGCAGCGGCCGGCGGTCGTGCCCTCCACAGGCGCACGTCCTCGGGCCGCACGACGAGGTCGGCCGGGCCGGGCGTGAGCGTGCGCGCGACGCGCAACGCAACGCCGCCCGGGAGCCGGACAAGGCGCGCGTCGCTCGCGTCGCGGACCCCGTGCAGGACGTTGCGCGCGCCGACGAAGCGCGCCACCGCCTCGTCGGCCGGCGACATCAGGATCTCGCGCGGCGGCCCGGTCTGCAGCAGGCGGCCGCCGACGAGCACTGCGCACGTGTCGGCCAGCGCTGAGGCCTCGGCGCGGTCGTGGGTCACGTGCAGGACGCTGAGGCCCTGCTCGCGACTCACGCGGCGGAGGAGCTCCTGCAAGCCCTCCCGCGCCTCCGCGTCGACCGCGCTCAGCGGCTCATCGAGGAGCAGCGCCCGCGGCCGGGCGGCGAGCGCGCGCGCGACGGCCACGCGCTGGCGCTCGCCGCCGGAGAGCGTCGCCGGCCTCCGCTTCAGCAGGGCCGTGGCGCCGACCGCGTCGGCGAGCCGCTCCACCTCGGCGGCGCGGGCGGCGCGCCCCGCGACCCCGGCGCGCCTCAGCCCGTAGGCCACGTTGCCGGCGACGGAGAGGTGCGGGAAGAGCAGGCCGTCCTGGAACACGAGCCCGACGTGGCGCTTCTCGGGCGTGAGCGCCGTCACGTCCACGCCGTCCACGCGGATCGTGCCGGCGACCACGCGGCGCACGCCGGCGACCGCCTCGAGCACCAGCGACTTGCCGGCGCCGCTCGGCCCAAGCAGCACGCCGTACTCGCCGTCCCGCAGTTCCAGGTCGACCGGGCCCACGCGGAATCCGCCGGCCTCGATCTCGATCGCGGTCAGCCCGATCATGCGGCGGGGCCGATCATGCGGCGGGGCCGATCATCCCCGGCGGGCCCGATCACGCCGCGTCCTTGCGCGAGCGGCGGCGCGGCAGCAGCAGCGTCCGCAGCCCGACGAAGACGACGAACGCCACGATCACGATCAGCACCGCGGGCGGCTGCGCCGCGCGGAGCCCGAAGCCCTCGAAGCGCTCGTAGGTCAGCACCGAGATCACCTTGGGGTTGTAGGCGAGGATCACGACGGCCCCGAACTCGCTGATGCCTCTCCCCCACATCAGCACCGCCCCGGCGAGCACGCCTCGCCAGGCTTGGGGAAAGGTGACGCGCACGAACGCGCCTCCCGGCGACGACCCGAGCGTACGCGCCACGTGCTCGTAGCGCGGATCGACCATGACGAACGCCTCGCGCGCGGTGTCCACGAGGAACGGCAGGCTGACGAAGAGCATCGCCAGCACGATCCCGGCGACCGTCTCCGTGAACGTGATGCCCAGCGGGGCGAGGACGCGGCCCACGACGCCGTCGCGGCCCCACACCGTGAGCAGCGCCACGCCGGCGGCGGTGTGGGGGAACACGATCGGCAGGTCGATCACGCCCTCGACGAGACGCTTGCCGGGGAACTCCTTGCGGGCGAGCACGTACGCGAGCGGGACGCCGACGACGAAGCCGATCACCGTGGCGATGACCGCCGCCGAGACCGTCAGCCAGAGCGAGCGGCGCACGTCGTCCTGGCGCAGGGCCTCGCCGAGGAGCCCGGCGCCGGCGCCCACGATCATGCTCGCCGCCGGCAGCAGCACGAAGGCGAGCAGAAGGGCGCCGGCCACGGCGCACAGCGCCCAGAACAGCGACGGGCGGAAGCGGATCATCGCCGGGGAGCCCCGGCCAACGGCGGGCCGGACGAGCCTGCGGGGGGTCCCGGATCTACCGGGTGCCTGTACTCCCTGAGGACGCTCACCCGGAGCCCCCGCACGCTCGTCTCACCCCCTCGGGCGCAGCGGCGGCGTTGTCGAGCGTGGGCGGCGTGAGCACCGGCTGATCCAGCTCCTGCAGGATGCGCCGCCCCTGCGGCCCGAGCAGATAGGCGGCGAACTCGGCGGCAAGCCCCGGGTCGGGCGCGTTCGCCGGGATCGTGAAGGCGTAGCGGATCAGGTCGCCGCGAAAGACCGGGCGGACGCTCGCGAAGCGCTGCGACTCGAGCCTGACCTCGACCGTCCGGTACGAGGCACGCTGCGCCGGCTCGCCGAGGTCGATCGCGGCCGGCAGGCGCACGTATGCCAGGCCGTGCTGACGGGCGACGCTCTCGTACTCGAAAGCACAGTCCAGGTCGCCCGACTCGAGCAGCGCGACCAGCTGGATGCTGGCCCCGCGCAGGACGACGTTGCTGCCGCCGGTCGTCTCGAGGATCTCCGGCACGCGGATCCTGTCGACGCCGCCGATCCGGTCCACGGTGATCGGCGAGGTGAACTTCCCCATCACCATGTCCTCGAAGAGGAACGGATCGTGGTAGGCGCGCTCGGCGAGCTGGAGGACCATCAGGGCGCGGTAGCCGGCGGCGTCGAAGCGCGGGTCGGCGAGGCCGAAGCGCACGTCCGGCCGGGTGATCCGCCGGTACCAATCCGGGCTCGCCAGCTGGTCTGCAAGCGGGCTCTTGGGCGAGATCGCGAGCACCATGCGATTGGTGGCGAAGCTGCAGTACCAGTCGGCGTAGGGCTTGCCGGTGTGCGGGTCCTTGCGGTCGTACATGAGCGGGGGGATGAGCTGCTCGTCGGCCGTCACCGCGAGGTCGAAGAGGTCGCCCAGCTCCGTGACGTGGCGCAGCACCTGGATGCTGCCGTGGCTCTCGGTCGTCACGGTCACCCCGGGGTGCGCGGCCTCGAACGCCGTCGCGAGCTTGTCGAAGGGCACGATGAGGCTGCCCGCGTAGATGAGCTTGACCTGCCGCGTCTGGCCGCCGCAGCCACCGAGCAGGACGACGACCGCGACCGCCAGGAGCGCGG
>CAIWHY010000243.1 GCA_903912585.1 uncultured Thermoleophilia bacterium
GACGTGCTCGAGCTGGGCTCCAAGATCCAGAGTGACGTGCGTAGCGAGATCGACAAGGGGCAGCGCGAGTATTTTCTGCGCCAGCAGATGCGCGCCATCCAGCAGGAGCTCGGCGAGACCAACGATCAGGAAGCCGAGATCACGGAGCTGCGCCAGAAGGTCGACGAGCTGAAGCTCCCGGAAGAGGCCGACAAGGCCGCCCGCCGGGAGCTCGACCGGCTCGCCAACATCTCGCCGCAGAGCGCCGAGTACCCCGTGATCCGCACGTACCTCGACTGGATCATCACGCTGCCCTGGGCGGTGAACAGCGAGGACAACCTCGACGTGGCGCACGCCCGCGAGATCCTCGACCGCGACCACTACGACCTCGAGAAGGTCAAGGACCGCATCCTCGAGTTCCTCGCGGTGCGCAAGCTCAAGGCCGACCTGCACGGGCCGATCCTGTGCTTCGTCGGCCCGCCCGGCGTCGGCAAGACCAGTCTCGGCCACAGCATCGCCGCGGCGATGGGCCGCAAGTTCGAGCGCATCAGCGTCGGCGGCGTGCGCGACGAGGCCGAGATCCGCGGGCATCGCCGCACCTACGTGGGGGCGATGCCCGGCATCATCATCCGCGCCATGCGCGACGCCGGCACCGACAACCCGCTGTTCATGATCGACGAGATCGACAAGACCGGCGCCGACTGGCGCGGCGATCCCTCGAGCGCTCTGCTCGAGGTGCTCGACCCGGAGCAGAACGTCACCTTCCGCGACCACTACATGGATCTGCCGTTCGACCTCAGCAAGGTGCTGTTCATCACCACGGCCAACCAGCTGGAGCCCATCCCGGCCCCGCTGCGCGACCGCATGGAGATCATCACCCTTGCCGGCTACACGATCGAGGAGAAGCTGCACATCGCCAAGAACTACCTCGTGCCGCGGCAGATCGAGGCCAACGGCCTCAAGCCCACGCAGGCGGTGTTCCGCGACGAGGCGATCGTCGCGATCATCTCCTCGTACACGCGTGAGGCCGGCGTGCGCAACCTCGAGCGCGAGATCGGCACGATCTGCCGCAAGCTCGCGCGCGAGGTCGCCGAGGCCGCCCACGGCAGCCGCAAACGCTTCACGGTCAACCTCAAGCGCGTGCACGACCTGCTCGGCCGGCCGCGGCTGGTCGCCGAGGTCAAGCGGCGCACCAGCGACGCCGGCGTGGCCACCGGCCTCGCCTGGACGCCGGTCGGCGGCGACATCCTCTTCATCGAGGCGACGTCGATGCCCGGCAACGGCGGCCTCACGGTCACCGGCCAGCTCGGCGAGGTGATGAAGGAGTCGGCGATGGCGGCGATGAGCTACGTGCGCACGCACTCGCGCGAGCTCGGGCTCGAGGACGACTACTTCCAGAAGCACGACATCCACGTGCACGTGCCGGCCGGAGCGATCCCCAAGGACGGCCCCAGCGCCGGCGTCACGATGGCGACGGCGATCGCCTCGCTGGTGACGCACACGCCCATCAACAGCGACGTCGCCATGACCGGCGAGGTCACGCTCACCGGCCAGGTGCTGCCCATCGGCGGCCTCAAAGAGAAGACCTTGGCCGCGCAGCGCGCCGGCATCACCACGGTGATCATGCCGAGCCGCAACGAGGCCGATCTGGAGGACGTGCCCGAGGAGCTGCGCAAAGGCATGACCTTCGTTCCTGTCGACCGCGTGGCGCAGGTGTGGGAGGCAGCCATGGGCCTGCGCCTCGACGGCAAGGGCGCCGAGCTGGCCGAGGCCAACGACCTGCTCGAGGAGGCCAGCGAGCTGCTGCAGCAGGCGCGCCGC
>CAIWHY010000244.1 GCA_903912585.1 uncultured Thermoleophilia bacterium
CTGCTGCTCGCGGCGCGGGCGCACCCCGGCCTCTTCCGCGCGCTCGTGCTGCTCTGCCCGGCGGACGGCGCCGCGCTCCTCGCCGGACTCGACGAGCTGGAGGCGCCGGCAGGGCCGGGCTCGCCCGCCGCCGAGTACTCTGCCCGCTTCGACGCCGCCGCGCTGCGGCCGTTCCTGCGCGACCTCGACCTCGTGGAGGTCGCGCGAGGGATGCCCCGCGTGCTGCTCGCCCACGCGCGCGACGACGAGGCGGTGCCGTTCGCGCACAGCGAGCGCCTCGCCCGCGTGCTGGCGCCACCGGCGCGCTTCATCGCGCTCGAGAGCGGGGGGCATCACGGGCCCGGCCGCTCTCCGGAGGTCGCAGCGGCGACGATCGAGTGGGTGCTGGAACAGGCGGGCTGACGGCAGTGGAGCAGGCCGGCTGAGCCCGCGGTGAGCGCCGCGAGCGCTGCGCCGCGGTCGCGCTGCGCCGCGGTCGCGCTACGACCCGTGCCGCTCCAGGATGTCGAGCCGCTGCAGCTGCGAGCGGATCGCCGAGCGGCTCACGTCGAACCTGTCCGCGAGCCGGTCCACGTCGGCTCCGTGCTCGCGCGCCGCCTGCCGCACCAGGTGCTCCGGCATGAGCAGCTCGGCCGCGAACGCGTCGGCCTCGCGGTCCTCGACGCGGCCCGCCTCGGTGACCTGGTCGCTGCGCTCCGGGCGCGCAGGCTCTGGGTGCGCGAGCTCCGGGTGCAGCACGAAGTGCCCGATCTCGTGCGCGATCGTGAACCGGCGGCGGCGCTCGCCGCTGCCGCTGATTCCGCCGTCAAGCACGATCGCGTGCCCGTCGCCGCGCGGCTCGAGCGCGGCCTCGCAGCTGAACGGCATGTCGGCGTGCGCCACGAGCTCCAGGTTGAGCGCGCTGACGACGTGCCGAAGGTCCACCGGCTCGCGGACGACTCCGGCGGACGCGAGCAGGCGAGCAGCCTGACGGTGGATGTGTGCGTTGGAATAGGTCATGCAGATGGCCCCTGCGGGCAAGCATCCTACCACTCCGCGGAGCCGGAGACCGCGGGGGGCCGGCGGGCGCCCTTCAGTGACGTGGCGCCTCAGGCGCCGAGGAGCGGCAGCAGGCGCGCCACGAGGCCGCCGACGGCGAGGGCCAGCACGATCGTCCCGGCGCTGATGTAGACCGTGCGCTTCCAGCCGATGACCTTGACCAGCACGCCGATGGTCGCGAGGCACGGAATGTAAATGGCGTTGACGATCGCGTAGGTGACGATCTGCGAGGTCGTCATGATGCTCGAGATGCTCACCACGGCGCCGCCCGCCTGCACCGCGGCGAACACGAGGAGCAGCTGCAGCGCCATCTCCTTGCGCAGGATGGCGAAGAGCAGCGTGAGCCCCGCGACCGCCGGGAGCATTAGCCAGCCCTGGACGACCGGCGCGAGGATCGGCTCGAGCTTCCAGACGAGCCCGGTCTCGTAGAGCGCGCCGAGCGCCATGCTGCCCAGCAGGATGATCGGGGCGGCGTCCCAGATGAACTCGCGGAAACGCCGCCACGTCTTGCGCAGCACCTGGCGGACGACGGGGCGGCGGAAGGGGAACATCTCCATCACCATCGGGCTCTCGTCGCCCGGCAGCAGCCGGTTGAGCCCGAGGCCGGCGCCGACGATCACCACGAGCAGGATGCCGTAGGTGAGCAGCGCGTACTGCCAGCCGGCCACGCCGGCGACGGCGCCGATGATCACGGCCGTCCGCGCGCTGCACGGCGTGAGCGTCGCCAGCACGGAGGCGATGAAGCGCTCGCGCGGGTTGGTGAGCGTGCGCGTGGCGATGACCGCCGGCACGTTGCAGCCGCCGGCCGCGATCAACGGCATGATCGCGCGGCCGTGCAGCCCGAAGCGGTGCATCACGCGGTCGCTGAGGAAGGCCGCCGCGTTCATGTACCCGGAGTCCTCGATGACGGCGAGGATGAGGTAGAAGGTGAGGATGTAGGGGATGCCCACGGCGAGCGTGGCGAGGATGCCGCCGTCCACTCCCCACAGGACGATGCGGCCCGCGACGCCGGTACCGAGGACGGCGTGCACGGCGGCGATCACCGCCGGCGAGATCCACGCGGTCCACGCCGCCGTGAGCAGGCGCGCGACCAGGTCGCCGACGACGAACAGCGTGGTGAACATCGCGGCGATGACGCCGAGCATGATGGGGATGCCGGTGCGCGGCGAAGTCGTCAGGCGCCAGAGCGTGTCGGCGCCGGCCTTGGGCAGCGGCGCCTGCGCCGCCGCCGCCAGCCGGCGCGCCTCGGCGTGCCGCGCCTTGGCGATCTCCATCGCGAGGCCGTCGTCGGCCGGGGTGAGGACGCCGTCGGCGGCGAGCGCGAACCGGTCGGCGAGGCGCGCGTCGCCCTCGAGCACCGCCAGCGCGGCGCCGCGCGGCGAAAGGCCGCCGGGCACGTCCAGCCCGGCCGCGGCCTTGGCGGCGATCGCCGCCGCGAGCGCGGCGATCC
>CAIWHY010000245.1 GCA_903912585.1 uncultured Thermoleophilia bacterium
CCACGGCGGGCGCCGGCGCCGGCGCCCGCCGTGGATAGACACTCATGCGGCGGTATCCTGTCCATCTCGGCCGCACTGATCGCCGGCCGCGTGCGCGCAGGTGGCGCTCCGGCCGCGGCCGGGAAGCGTCCGCTGCAGACACGGAGGCGCGCCGCGCCTCGCGACGAGGGAGAAGCGCAGTGATCCAGCTGATCGAGGGTGCGCCCGAAGGCGTGCTCGCGTTCGAGGCGGTAGGCGAGGTCGACGCCGCGGACTACGAGGACGTGCTCAAGCCGGCGATCGAGGCCGCGCTCGAGGGCGGCGCGGACATCCGCATCGTCTACGAGATCGGCCCCGACTTCGACCGCTACTCGGCGGGCGCCGCCTGGGAGGACATGGCGATGGGCTTCGCGCACCTCACGCACTGGCGGCGCTGCGCTGTGGTGACCGACCAGGACTGGGTCGCGCACGGGGCGCAGGCGTTCGGCTGGCTCATGGGCGGCCGCCTGCGCGTGTTCGAGATCGACGAGCTGCGCGCGGCGATGGATTGGGCCGCGTCCGACGAGGACTGAGCGCGGCCAGGGCCGCCGGCGTCAGCTCGCCCGGGCGACGATCGCTGCGTCTTCGGGGTCGGCCTCATCCTCGGGCACAGGCGTGCTTTGGCCGCGGAACTGCGTGCGGTAGAGCTCCGAGTACAGGCCGCCGCCGGCGAGCAGCTCCTCGTGGCGGCCGCGCTCCACGATGCTCCCGTCGCGCAGCACCAGGATCTGGTCGGCGTCGCGCACGGTCGAGAGGCGGTGCGCGATCACCAGGGAGGTGCGGCCGGCGAGCGCGGTCTTGAGCGCGAGCTGCACGGCGCGCTCTGACTCCGAGTCGAGGTGGGCGGTGGCCTCGTCGAGCACCACCACGTCCGGCGCCTTGAGCAGCAGGCGGGCGATGGCGACGCGCTGCTTCTCGCCGCCCGAGAGCCGGTAGCCGCGGTCGCCGACCACGGTGTCGAGGCCCTCCGGCAGCGCCTCCACGAGCGGGAGGACCTGCGCGCTGCGCAGCGCCTCGCGCAGGTCCTCGTCAGAAGCGTCGGGCTTGGCGTACAGGAGGTTGGCGCGCAGCGTGTCGTGGAACATGTGCGCGTCCTGCGTGACCACGCCGACCACGTCGCGCAGCGAGTGAAGGCTCGCGTCGCGCACGTCCACGCCGTCGATGCGCACCGCGCCCGAGGTGACGTCGTACAGGCGCGGCACCAGCTGGCTCATCGTCGTCTTGCCGGCGCCCGAGGGGCCGACCAGGGCGACCAGCTGCCCGGGCTCGGCGGTGAAGCTCACATCCTTCAGCACCTCTCCGGTCGGCGCCTCGGCCTTCACCGCCACCGACTCGAGCGAGGCCAGCGAGACCTCGCCGCTCGTGGGGTAGGTGAAGCTCACGTGCTCGAACTCCACGCGCGCCTTCCCGCGCGGCAGCTCCGTGGGGTCGGCCTTCTCCGCCACCATCGGCGGCAGGTCGAGCACCTCGAAGACGCGCTCGAACGAGACCAGCGCGGTCATGATGTCGACGTTGATGTTGGAGAGCGCCGTCAGCGGCCCGTAGAGGCGATTGAGGTAGGCGGTGAGGGCGACCACGGTACCGAGCGCGAGCGCGCCGTGCACGACGAGGACGCCGCCCCAGCCGTAGACGAGGGCGGTCGCGATCGCCGCCGTGAGGAACAGCGCGATGAAGAAGAACCGGGCGTAGAGCGACTGGGTGACGCCGATGTCGCGCACGCGGCCGGCGTGCGCGCGGAACTCGGCGTCCTCCGCCTGCGGGTGCCCGAAGAGCTTGACGAGGAGCGCGCCCGAGACGTTGAAGCGCTCCACCATGGTCGTGTTCATGTCCCCAAGGAGCTCGTAGCGCTCGCGCGTGATCGCCTGCAGCTTGCGCCCCAGCCAGCGCGCCGGCAGCAGGAAGACCGGCAGCAGCACGAGCGAAACGAGCGTGAGCTGCCAGGAGAGGAAGAACATGATCACCAGCACGATGCCGACGCTGATGAGGTTGCCGATCACGGTGGAGAGGACGTCGGTGAACGCCTCCTGGGCGCCGGTGACGTCGTTGTTGAGGCGGCTCACGAGCGCGCCGGTCTGGGTGCGCGTGAAGAAGGCCAGCGGCATGCGCTGCACGTGGTCGAAGACCTGGGTGCGCAGGTCGTAGACGAGGCCCTCGCCGACGAGGGAGCTGATGTAGCGCTCGGCGATCGTGAGCGCGGCGTCGCCGAGCGCCAGAACGGCGACGAGTACCGCGAGCCACACGATCAGGGCCGCGTCCTTGCCGATGATGCCCTTGTCGATGATGGCGCGGTACAGCAGCGGGTTGGCGGCGCTCACCACGGCGTCGATGACGACGAGCACGAGGAAGAAGATCAGCAGCTTCCGGTACGGGCGCACGTAGGTGAGGATGCGGCGCGCCGTGCCCTTGGCGATCTTGGCGTCCTTGACCGACTGGTCGCGGCGCAGCGAGCGCGCCGCCGTGAAGGCGTTGGGCCCCATCATGCCGGCGCCCCGATCATGCCTCGGCTCCGGTTGCCGCTCCGTCCGCGCCGGCGGCCCCCGCTCCGCCTGCGCCGCACTCGTCCTCCGGCTCGTGGAGCACCGTGAGGATGTCCAGCAGTTGTTCCTGCTGCGCCTGCGTGAGCCGGCCGAAGAGAGCCTCGGCGCTGGCGCGCCGCAGCTTGCCCATGCGCTCCATCAAGGCGAGGCCGTCCGGCGTGAGGCCGACCAGGACCGACCTGCGGTCGGTGGGGTCGGCCCGGCGCTCCGCGAGCCCGAGCGTCTCGAGAGAATCGATCATCGAGGTGGCGGAGCGCGGCGCCACCTCGAAGCGCGCCGCCAGATCGCCC
>CAIWHY010000246.1 GCA_903912585.1 uncultured Thermoleophilia bacterium
ATCCCCGCCGCCGAGGCCGAAGTGTACTGCGCGGAGGCGGGGACGGCGGCGCGGTTCCTGCTCGCCGCCTGCGCCGCCGGCGACGGCGTCTACGGCTTCGACGCGGCGCCGCAGCTGCGGCGCCGCCCGCTGGCGCCGCTGCTCGACGCCCTCCGCCGGCAGGGCGCCGAGACCGTGCCGTCCGGCGCCGCCCACCTGCCGCTGACGCTCCGCGCGCACGGCCTCAGCGGCGGCCGCCTCCACCTGCCGGGCGAGACGTCGAGCCAGTTCGTCTCGGCGCTGCTGATGGCGGCCCCTCTCGCGCGCAACCCTCTCGAGCTCACCGTCGACGGGCTCGTCAGCCGACCCTACGTGGACATGACGCTGGCGATGATGGCCCGGTTCGGGGTCGAAGCGGAGGAAGCGCACCACGGCACGCGCGGAGGCGGCGGATCCGTGTTCCGCGTGGCGCCCGGCGTCTATCGGGGCAGCGCCTGCGAGATCGAGCCCGACGCGTCCACGGCGTCGTACTTCTTCGCCGCGGCAGCGCTCACCGGCGGCCGCGTGCGCGTCCCCGGCCTGCGGCGCGCCGGCGGACTGCAGGGCGACGTGCGCTTTCTCGACGTCCTCGAGGCGATGGGTTGCTCGGTCACCGACGAGCCGGCGGGCGTAAGCGTGCAAGGGCCCGTCGCCCTCGCCGGGATCGAGGTGGACATGGGCGACATCTCCGACACGTTCATGACGCTCGCGGCCCTGGCCCCATTCGCCTCGTCGCCGGTCGCCATCACCGGCATCGCCAACGTGCGCGTCAAGGAATCAGACCGCATCGCCGCGATGGAAGCCAACCTGCAGGCCCTCGGCGTGCGCACGGAGTCTGGCCCGGACCGCCTGCGCGTCTTCCCCGGCGCCCCGGCCGGCGCCTGCATCGATCCGCACGGCGACCACCGCATCGCGATGTCGTTCGCCGTACTCGGCCTGCGCACACCCGGCGTGGTCATCGACGACCCGGGCTGCGTGAGCAAGACCTGCCCCTCCTTCTTCGAGCTGTGGGGAGCTCTCGAACAGGGAACTGCCTAGAGTGGGCAAATAGAGGTAGCAGCCGCACCACCCCAGCGACGCAGCGCAGCCGGAGGGCAGGATGGACGAGGACACCAAGGGCCAGACCCCAGAAGACGAGCCGACCAGCGTTCCGCCTCCTGCCGACGAAGGCGCGACAGAGGTGCTGGGCGGAGCCGAGCAACCCACGACCGTCATGGGCGGCGCCGATGCCGGCGCCACCCAGGTCATGCCGGGGGCCGGCGCAGCCACGCCGCCGCCGGTGCCGCCACGGCCGACGCCGACGCTGATGATGTCGCGGCCGCCGCAGCACGAAAGCTCCGGCAAGTCCTGGTGGATCGTGCTCGTCGTCGTGATCCTCGCGGCCGCAGCGGCCGCCGGCCTCTGGTACTTCGTCTTCCGCAACAAGAACGCGACGCCGGCCCCGACGCCCACGCCCACGCCGACGGCCACGGCCTCCGCGGTCAAGTGGGGCGGCGCCTGGGGCCGCACCGACGGCGTCGCCGGCGGCCTCGTGGTCGAGCAGTCCGGGACCGCGTATCACGTCACCGTGTACGACAGCGGTCTCCAGCCCACCGGCACCGCCCCAGGCTCGGTCTCGGCGGACGGCAAGCAGCTGAGCTTCACCCTGCCGGCCGCCTCGAGCTTCAACACGATGCCCGGGCCGCTCACCGGCGTCATGACGATCCAGCCGGGCGACCAGACGGCCCTGCTCGCGATGACGGCCGCCAACCAGACGAGCGTCACGATGCCGCTCAAGCGGGTGCTGGCGCTCGTGCCGGGGACCCCGACGGCCTCGCCGACGCCATCGCCGTCGCCGACCGTGACCGGCAGCCCGAGCCCCAGCACGTCACCGATCAGCGATGTCGACCAGAAGATCATCGCCGGACTCACCAAGATCCAGACCGGCGTGACCACGTGGGCCGCCAACAACGGCGGCCTGTACCCGCTGCCGGCGGACGCCGGCCAGACCGGTGGCGTCGCTCAGTACGTCGTGCCTTGGCCGGTGAACCCGGTGACCAGCCAGCCGATGTCGCAGGGCGGGGCCGTGGGCTACTACACGTACCAGCAGATCAACGGCGGCCAGAGCTACACGCTCGTCGGCCACCTCAGCAACGGGGTCAGCTACACGCTGCCGTGACGCCGACCGGCGCGTGAGCCATCAGGAGGTCGAGCATGCGCGCGATCCGCGTCACCGAGTTCGGTGACCCCGACGTTCTGGTGCTGAGGGACGTCCCCGACCCCGAACCAGTCGGCGACGAGGTCCTCGTCCGGGTGCAGGCCGCGGGCGTCAACTCCGTGGACACCTACGTCCGCGCGGGGGCCTACGCCGGCCTGCCGCCACTCCCGTACACGCCCGGGTCGGACGGTGCGGGCGTGCTCGCCGACGGCGGCGCCCGCGTCTACGTCGCCGGCGCCCTCGGCGGCACCTACGCGGAGTACGCGCTCTGCCGGCCAGACCAGGTGCACGCGCTGCCGGACGGCATCTCCTACGCCCAGGGCGCGGCCCTGGGCGTGCCCTACGCGAGCGCCTATCGCGCCCTGTTCCAGCGCGGGCGCGCCGCGGCCGGCGAGACTCTTCTCGTGCACGGGGCGAGCGGCGGCGTGGGTCTCGCCGCCGTGCAGTTCGCACTCCGCGCCGGCCTCGAAGTCGTGGCGACCGCCGGCAGCGAGGCGGGCGGCGATCTCGTCGCCGGCCAGGGCGACGTCGGGGTGCTCGACCACCGCGACCCCGCGCACTTGGCGGCCGCGTTCGCGCTCACGGGGGAGCGCGGGTTCGACCTGGTCCTCGAGTTGAGCGCCCACGAGAACCTCGGCGGCGACCTCACGCTGCTCGCGAAGGGCGGCCGCGTCGTCGTGGTCGGCAGCCGGGGGCCGGTGGAGGTCGACCCGCGCGACCTCATGAGCCACGAGGGCGCCGTCCTCGGGATGCTGCTCTTCAACGCCACGCCGGCGGAGCTGGCCGAGGCGCACGCAGCGATCGGCGCCGGGCTGCGCAGCGGAGTGCTCCGGCCCGTCGTCGGCCGCGAGTTCCCGCTCGCGGACGCGGCCCGGGCCCACCGGCACGTCATGGAACGCCCGGCGCTCGGCAAGGTCGTGCTCGTGCCCTGAAGCCGGCGCGCCGTCCGCCCGCGGCGCAGGCGCAAGACATCGGGGCACGGCCCGCCGGCCCCGCGCGCACCGTCCGCCGTCATCCGTCCGCCGTCATCCGTCCGCCGACGGCTCCTCGCCTTCGGCCAGTCGCGTGACACGCGCGAACCAGGCCTTGCGCCCACCGCGCAGATTGCTCGCTATCAGCGCCGGCTCGATGGAGAGCACCCTGAACGGTGGCCGCTCGAACGTGGCGCGGAGCTCCTCGCGCGTCACGCGGCGCGGCCCGCCGTCCCCCCGCTCGCGCTCGCTGAAGCAGAGGACGAGGTAGCGCCCGCCCGGCTCGAGGACCGCGGCGAGCGAGTCGCGGAAGCGCTCGCGCTCGCCGTCGTCGAAGGTGTGGAACATGCCGGAGTCGATGACCGTCGCGAACCTCCGCCCCAGGGCCCCGAGGTCGAGGGCGTCGCCGACGACGAAGTCGGCGGGAAGGCCGCGCGCGAGCGCCTTGGCACGCGCGGCCTCGATCGCCGCGGGAACCGCGTCGACGCCGGCTGCCGCGAAGCCCTGCGCCGCCAGGTACAGGGCGTTCTCGCCGGTGCCGCAGCCGGCGTCCAGCACCGGGCCGGTGATGTCTCCCTCGCGCAGCGCCCGCTCGAACGCCGGCTGGTGGCGGCCGATGTCCCACGGCGGCGTGCCCCTGTAGGCCTCGAAGAAGTGCTCTGTGGACATGCGTGCTCCCGTCGTCGGTCGTCATGCACTCTGTACCACGCGGCAAACCCCCGCGGAGCGGCGCGCGGGAGCGATGGAGGCAGCGGCCCACGGGAGCGATGGAGGCCGCAATCGCTGCGGTCGCGATCCGCGGCAAGCCGGCTCACGGTCGCCGGATCGTCACCGGACGCCGTTTGATACGATTGCGGCGTCCCTCAAGGAGCCTGAGATGACCGACTACCGATCCCGCAGCATGTGGCTCGACGGCGTGCCCGGCGAGCTCACTCCCCGAACCTCCCTCCCCGGCCCCATCGACGCCGACGTCGCCATCGTCGGGGCGGGGTTCACCGGGCTCTGGACGGCCTACTACCTCAAAAAGGCCGACCCTTCGCTGCGCGTGGTCGTGCTCGAGAAGGAGATCGCCGGCTTCGGCGCTTCGGGGCGAAACGGCGGCTGGTGCCACACGACGTTCCCGGGGTCGCGCGAGCGCGCCGCCCGCGAGCACGGCCGGCAGGCGGTGATCGACCAGCAGCGCGCACTCTACGGCGTGGTGCCGGAGGTCGCGCGCGTCATCGCCGAAGAGGACATCGACGCGCGCTTCGTCGTCGGCGGCCAGCTCGACCTGGCCACGACGCCGCTGCAGTTGCTGCGCCTGCGCGAGGGCGTCGAGTACGAGCGCTCCTGGGGGTTCGGCGAGGAGGACTACGCGCTCATGGGCGCGGCCGAGATGCGCGCGCGCATACGTGTGGCCGGGTGCCTCGGCGCCGGCTACACGTCGCACGGCGCCTGCGTCGACCCGGCGCGGCTCGCACGCGGCCTCGCCGAAGCCGTCGAGCGCGCGGGCGTGCCCATCTACGAGCGTACGCCCGTCACCGCCATCAAGCCGCACCTGCTCGAGACCGACCGCGGCGCCGTGAAGGCCGAGGTCGTGGTCCGCGCCACCGAGGCCTTCACGCCGACGATCCCGGGCTTTGAGCGCCACGTCGTGCCGATCTACTCGCTCATGATCGGCACCGAGCCGCTCCCGCAGACGTTCTGGGACGAGATCGGCTGGCAGGCGCACGAGACCTTCGGCGACGGCCGCTTCCTGATCTTCTACGCGATGCACACGGCGGACGGCCGCATCGCCATCGGCGGCCGCGGCGCTCCGTACCACTACAACTCCCGCGTCAGCGAGGAGTACGAGCGTGTCCCGGCCGTGCAGGACCACCTGCGCCGGCTCCTCGCGGAGCTGTTCCCGCAGATCGGCGACTTCGAGGTCACGCACCGCTGGGGCGGAGCCATCGCCGCCTCACGCGACTGGTGCAGCTCGGTGGGCCTCGACAGGAGCAGCGGCATGGCGTGGGCCGGCGCCTACGTCGGCGACGGCGTCGCCACCACGAACCTCGCCGGCCGCACGCTGAGCGACCTCATCCGCGGCGAGGACACCGAGCTCACGCACCTGCCGTGGGTGAACCACAAGTCGAAGCTCTGGGAGCCGGAGCCGTTCCGCTGGCTGGGCGTCAATGCGTCACTGAGGGCGATGGCCAGCGCTGACGAGGCCGAGGCGCGCAGCGGACGTCCGTCCAGGCGCGCCTCACTGGTGAAGAAGATCATCGGCGCCTAGCAGCGTCCGCTCGGGGCGCCTGCCGGCGGCCACACGCGCCCCGCCGGCCCGGCCGGCCCCTACTCCAGCTGGTCGGCCGGGATCGCGGTCTGCTCCGGGACCGGCCGATACGCGGGCGGCGCGACCGTTCGCGCCGAAGCCGGAGGCACGGCCGACGCGCGGAAACACCCCGGTGCCTTGCGCACGCAGTAGCGGAGCAGCAACCTCGAGTTGGCGGCCGTGAGGTGAGCGCCGTCGTAGAACCAGTCCGGGTGCCCGCCGAACGTGCTGACGCGCAGGAGGTCCAGCACCTTGAAGTCGCAGCGGCGCCCAGCCGCCCTGAGGTAGCGGTGGAGCCCCCGCTCCTTGGCTCCCCAGCCCACCGAGAGGAACGCGCGCAGGACCGTGGGCTGGTACGGCATGATCACGATGAGCGGCTTCACGCCGTGCTGGTTCAGCAGTTCGATCGTCTTCTCGAAGTACTCCTGGGCACGCGTGTCATGCGGGATCTTGCGATTGCCGGCGGTGGCGAGCATCTCCGGGTCGAGGTAGTGGCGGATCGCGCGCTGAATGGTGTTGCCTCGCTGAAGCTTGCTGTCGTAACCGTTCCACAGCATCATCCCGTCGGCGCCATAGCGGCGTCCGTGCAGAAGGTCGTGCGCCCCCGCCTGCACCGCCCTGGGAGTCTCCGCGGCGATCAGCTCGGGCGGGAACCACTGCGAGAGTCTCTGGTCGAGGATGAGTCCGGGGGCGATCGACGCATCGGTGAAGGTCGTGGCCTGTATGCACCAGACCACGTTCGGCGGCTGGTCGGGGGTGCGGCTGAGGAGCCAGTTGGTGAACGCCCAGGCGTCCTCGGGCTTGCCGTTGTGGAAGGCGGCGTTGAACGCCCGCAGGCCCGTGAGCTTGCGGATGGTCCGCGGGTCCATGCGCAGCGCCCGGGAGCCGCCGAACACGACCACGCGCGGCGCCGACGACATCTCCTCGACGAGGTCGCACTTGAAGCTGCGGTCCCAGCCAGGGCTGACGTAGGCGGGGAGCTTCCAGACGGGGACCGCGGGGACGATGAGGTCGTCGGCGCGCGCCGTCGGGGCGGCGCCCAGCATCACCGCCGCGGCCGCCGCTAAGGCGAGCACGGCGGCGCCCCGGCGAAGAACGGCGATGCGCATGCCCTCGGTCCCCTTTCGTGCGAGCGTCGCGGCCGGCACTTCAAGCTCTTCACGCAGCCGTCCGCCGCGACTCACGGAGCAGTGTATACGGTCCCGTCCGAGAGGCGCACGCCGAGCGTGAAGGTGGTGCCGGCGCCGGGCGTATAGACGATGTCGCCTTTCTTGTCGCCGGGCGCCATGGGAGCATTCGTCCACGGATTCGCCGGCCACGCGTCGATCAGCGCACCCATGACCTGCTGCGTCGCGGCTGGAGGAAGCGAACCGTTGGTCGCGACGTAGGAGCTGATGGCCATCTTGACGAGGATGATCTCCGATCGGGCGGCCTGGTCGCGCGCCAGGTCGATGTCCTGGATCGGCGGCGTGATGTCTTTGGCGCCGCACGCCGCCAGGGCCGGGATCGCCCCCAGCGCCAGCGCCGCCAGCAGAACGATGCACACGACACGCTTCATGGGGCTTCCTCCGTCGCTTGCTCCTGCCGCGCGCGCCGACACCGGGGGCCGGTTCGCCGCGCGCCGTCCAGCCTCTCTATCGGCCGAAACGGGCTTGCCCTCGAGCGTGCCGGGCAGGCGGGCGTTGTAGGGCCGGGCGTTCTGGCCGATACTTGCCTCATGAAGCGCCACCGCCGAGTCCGCCTCCTGCACCGCGACTGGGTCGGCTACGCCGTCCTCGTGCTCCTCTGCGGAGGCGCCCTTCTCATCGCCGTGTTCCTCCCCTGGGCCAACACCGATACGGGGCAGAGCGTCAACTTCTCGTTGAGCAAGCCGGACGCGATCCTCGGCGTGCTGCACACCAAGTGGGGCGTGCCGGCGCTCGTGATCGCGCTCGCCGTGACACTCCTCGGCGCGGTGATGCTGGCGCTGCGCCCGAGGCGCTACAGCCTGGCACTCGGGTTCCTGCTCGCGGCGGCGGGCGCCGGCAGCTTCGCGCTCGCCGACGACGCGTCGGCCCAGATCGGCTATTCCATGGGCGCCGGCATCGGCCTGTACGTCACGCTGTTCGTCGGCATCATCCTCGTGCCGATCGGGCTCGCGACGGCGATCGTCGCGTTCGTGCTCGCGCGTGGCTACGGCGCCGCCGGCCCTACAGGCCGCTCAGCTCCCTGAAACGCTCGACCGAGTTGATCGAGATGCCGAGCAGCTCCGCGATGCGGAACTTGGCCATCATCGCGTTGGGCTCGCCGGGGTGCAGGTTGGAGTGGTCGAGTATCCGCCCGAGGCCCTTCTCGCCGCGGATCTGCTCCATCGCGTAGCTGTCGCTGAGGTCCACGATCGAACAGCCGAGCTTCGCGGCCACGTACTCTTTGGCCTCTGTGAGGCGCATGCCCCGGGACATCTGCATCCGTGCTACCAGGTCTCCGGCAGTGCGGATCCCGCCCATGCCCGCGGCGAGCGCGTGAGTGACGTCCATGCCTCTGGAGTCACCCGAGCCCACCTACAACCCGTCACAGCGCAGGATCTCGACGTGCGCCTTGGCCGCGCGCGAGACCGCGTCTTCGGCCGGGTAGCCGTTGACCGGCACCCCGCAGACCCCTTGGCCGACGTTGGGGTGCACGGGAATGCGCGCCACGTCCATGCAGGGCTTGATGACCGTGAGCGAGTAGGCCGTGTTCCAGCAGCACGACTTGCCGGTGTTGATGTTGACCGCCGGCCCGAAGAGCGTGACGCCGGCGTCCTGGCAGACCTCGAGCTGGCCTTTTGGCCAGAGGCCGGCGAGCCGGCGGCCCTCCCACTCGAGCTCGCCGTGCACGCCGATCGTGAACTCGCCCGCCATGCCGACCTCGATGCCGGCGTCGGGGTACTTCTCGCGCAGGTGCTTCACGGCCCGCAGGGCACTGAGGAAGTCGCCGTCGCCGGCCCCGCCGGTGGTGTCGAAGTCCATGCCGTCGGCGCCGGCGTCGAGCATGCCCTCGCCGACGTAGACGAAGTCTTTCGTGGCGAGGTCCATGGCTTCTTCGATCGCCGCCCGCGCCCCTGGGATGTCGCCGCGCGGCAGCAGCTCGAACCAGTTGTCGACCGGCCCGTCGGGCCGGCTGTAGAACGCGAGGTTGGGCTGCGCCCCGTACTGGACCGGAGCCGTCAGCATCATCTGCACGTTCTGCATCACCTGCTGCTGGAACGGCAGGATCGTCTTGATCGCCTTGTAGGAGTACTCGATGTGCCAGAGCTCGAGGATGTCCTGGCCGAGGCGCTGCTCGCTCTCCAGCAGGTCCTGGAGGTCGGTGCCGGTCATCTTGCTGCCGCCGCCGTCGCAGCTGAGCACGACCTGGTCGCCGATGTCGACGGCGGTGAAGGCGGCGGGCGAGGCGTAGATGTCGAGCAGGTGCTCCTGCTCGCCGGCGGTGAGCGGCGGCGCCTTGGCCTTGCGCGCCGCCTCGGCGGTCGCGTCCTCGATGTCGGCACGCAGCTCGCTGCGCGTCATCGCGACCATGAACCCGTCGCCCATGCGCGTGGGGATCCTCAGCTCCATCGCCGCCTCCTCGTCCCGCAGATCGTCCCGTCCGCCCCGCCCGGCGCTGCCGCGATGGTATCAGGGAGGGAGGGCGCGGGACCCATCTGCCCTCGGTTGACCCGCTCGGGCCTCGCGGACACACTAGGGCGGCAGAAGTAAGCCACGTGAGGGGCCCTCATGACCCACCGACCCACCCGCATCGTCTTGTTCGTGCTGCTGTCCGCCCTCGGCCTCGCCGCGCTCCCCTGCGCGGCCGGCGCGGCGCCCAGCTTCGTCGACACGCAGGTCAAGGCCAACATCCTGCTCCTGCAGGGCTACATCAACGCCGCCGCCATCGAGAGCGAGTTCGTCTACCCCGCAGTCGCGACGGTCAAGCAGGGCGGCGGCCTCGTGGCGCCGATCTGGCCGGCCAACCCGTGGACCGGCAAGACGATGGTGCCGGCCAAGAGCCGCGGCAACTACACGTACTCGCTCACGCCGGCCGGCTATCGCCTGATCGGCCACCTCTCGAAGGGCGCCTATGTGGTGGCGGGCGCGATGCCTGCCTGGCTCCGCGACGACTCCGCCCGGACGGGCGTGTCGCTGATCGCGCAATACGTCGACATGTGGGCGCGGGCCAACGGTGGCGTCAGTCCCACCGCCGGCCAGGTCGCCGCCGGCGGCCCGGTCGGGACGCAGCCCGGCGCGTACCTGTGGCCTCAGGACCTCTGGCGGCGTGCGGACATGACCCTGGGCACGGGCGCCGGGCAGTTCACGTATGTCTCCCACGGAGCGAGCTATGCGCTGAACGTGCACCTGGCCGACGGCACCACGTGGTCGCCCGGCCATTGACCGGCGCCGGGCGCTCACCATCGCCGCTTTGCCGCACGGGGCGCGACCGGCGATGAGCCGGAGGACGCTTCAGCTCATCGCCGCCAGCCTGCTCATCGCGGCGCTGACCTTCTTCGTCTCGCGCAAGTTCGGCTTCACCATCCTCTTCCTGCCGCTGTTCTTCGCCTGGGGCGGCGGCAAGGACAGGTCGTGAACCGGGCCGCCGACCGCAGCCGGGACGGCGGCGGAAGCCTGGTCGCCCCGGCGCGACCGGTCATGCCCGGAGCGCTGGCGTGATCGATCCGCCGGAGCGACCGAGCCAGAGGATCCGCGCGGCCCGCACCAACCGGCGCCCGCCGCGCTACGCCGCGACCCTGATGGCGCTCGGCATCATCTTCGCCCTCGCCTACGTCTTCCTGATCCACCAGCCGCCGGCGCCGCCGGTGCCCGCCATCAAGTACCTCCAGGGCACCTACGTGTGGCAGGCTCGCAGTGCAGCCGCCGGATCGACCCCGGCGCCCGAGACGGGCGGCTTCAGCGCGGCGGCCTCCGGCGACGCGGCCGGCCAGGCCAAGCCGTCGCCGGACCGGGCGCAGCCCTCCTACCAATCCGCCGTTCCGGGCACCATCAGTTCCTCCTACATCGCCTCTCGGCGCGTGGAGTCGAGCTCCTTCCTGCGCGCGCAAGGCAGCGCCGCCTACGCGCTCGCTGTCGGCGCCTGGCCTCCCGTCTGGCGCCTCTCGTCGCGCAGCGCGCTCGACTATCAGGGCCTCGCCGCGGACGTGCTCTCGGCCGCGCAGGACGGCGACCACAGCATCGGGACCAAGCAGATCAAGGCCGGCGGCCGCAGGGTCTGGCGAGCGACCCTGCAGTTCGGGCAGACCCAGGTCACCGTGGTGGTCGACCAGCTCACCGGCATCGTGACCTGGTGCTCGGGCGCGGGCCCGGACGCCCAGGAGACGTTCACGGCCACAGTGGACTGGAACGCGCAGCCGGCGGCCGGCCAGCGGTACTCGGCGCCCGTCCCGGCCGGCGCCCGCGTGGCCGTCACGCGCGACCGCACCTACACGTACCGCCCGTCACTCGCGGCCGCCGGCAAGGCGACCGGTCTCACGCCGCTCAGATCCACGCTGCAGCCGGACGGCTACACGTTGCGCAGCGTGGCGACGCGGCGGCGTGACGACCTCGAGGCCGCGGCGATCGGCGACGCTTCGCAGGCGCTGCGGCCCGGCACGAGACTCGCGCCCGCCAACGAGGTCGACCAGCTGTTCACGCGCGACCTCACCTGGTTCACGATCGCGCAGACGCGCGTCGCGGGCGACGCGGCGCTCACCGCGCAGGCCGACGCGCTGGCGGGCCAGAGCCTGAACGGGCAGCTCTCGTTGCGGAGCGAGGTCCTCCAGTACGGACCGTTCACCGGCAGCCGGGCCTACACGTGGTACAGCCCGTCCGGCCCGGCGCTGTTCGTCGCCGACAAGAAGTCCGCGGTCACCGTGCGCGGCGGCATCACGCGCGACGACCTCATCTCTCTGGCGGAGGGGCTCAAGCCACTGAAGTAGCCCGGGCGGACGCTCAGTCCTCGACCGGCTCGAACTCTTCCTTCTCGACGCCGCAGTCGGGGCAGACCCAGTCGTCCGGCAGATCCTCCCATGCGGTCCCCGGCTCCACGCCGTTGTCCGGGTCGCCGATCTCGGGGTCGTAGAGGTAGTCGCAGATGCTGCAGCGGTACTTCATGCCCATTCTCCTCGTTCGTGCACGCAGACTGACGGCAGCAATACTACTCGCGTCGACTTGCATGAGCCATGAGCGCCGAGAGAGACTCAAAGCCAGCCGCCGGACGAGCGGCGCACGCCACAAGGAGCCCCCAGTGAGCAGCCCTGAGCCCGGCCCGAGCATCCCGCAGGACCACCCGCGCACGTGGTGGCAGCGCCCCGGGCTCGAACCGCGCGAGGGACACCTGCTGGTCGCGGGGCGTGGCGCCGAGGCGCTGGCGCGAGCCCACGGGACGCCGCTGTTCGTGTACGACCTCACGAATGTCGAGGAAAACGTGCGCGCGCTGCAGGCGGCAATGGCGCGCACCGGCGCCCCGTGGAAGGTCCGCTGGGCGCTCAAGGCGCAGCGCGAGCCGGAAGTCCTCGCGCGGGTGCACGCCATCGGCGCGCCGGGCACGCCGGAGTTCGTGGGCCTCGACGTCTGCTCCCCGGGGGAGGTCGCGCACGGCCTCGCCCGCGGCTTCCCGGCCACGGAGATCAGCTACACCGGCACCAACGTCAGCGACCGCGACCTCGACGTCATCCTCGAGAGCGGCGCGCACCTCAACGTCGACCTCATCAGCCAGCTCCAACGCTACGGGCGCCGGAACCGCGGCGGTACGCTCGGCATCCGCGTCAACCCCCGCGTGAGCGCCGCCCGCCCCGAGAGCGGCATCAGCTACTACAGCGGCGAGAGGCCGACCAAGTTCGGGATCTACCCCGAGAGGCTCGACGAGGCGCTCGCCGTCGCGCGCTCCTGCGACCTGACGATCGACACCGTCCACTTCCACGTCGGCCACCACCTGCTGACCGACGACCTGCCGGCCTTCGACCGCGCCGTGGCCGCGGCCGCCGCCATGGCGCGCCGCGTGATCGACGCCGGCTGCCCAGTCGTCGAGGTCAACGCCGGCGGCGGGCTGGCGGCGATCATGCAGCAGGGGCAGGAGCCGCTCGACCTCGACGCCTACGCCGGCGTGCTGGCCAAGCACCTCGGGCCGCTCGACGTCACCATCGCCTGCGAGCCCGGCGAGATGTTCGCCAAGAACGCCGGCGTGCTGCTCGCCGAGGTGGTCACGGTCGAGGACAGGAGCCGGGCCGGCGACGGCAGCGCCGTCTTCGCCGGCCTCACCTGCGGCTGGAACGTGATGCACCTGGCCTTCGTCTACCACGAGTTCGTGGAGACGGTGCTGTGCCGCGCGGCCGACGCTCCGCGCACGGCCGCCTACACCCTCGCCGGCCACATCAACGAAGGCCCGGACCTGTTCGCCGAGGACTACCCGCTGCCGCCCCTCGCAGAGGGCGACGTCGTCGCCATCCTCGGCGTCGGCGCCTACTGCCAGGCCAACTGGCACCCGCACTGCCTGCGCCCCTTCCCAGGTGTAGTGTGGTGCGAGGATCGTCTTGCAACCTGAGGAGGAACGCGTGGGCACACCGCCACCGCCGGAGGAGGAATCCCACCCGAATCGCGGCACACTGGGCGTCCAGCGGTCCGACCGCATGTGGCTGTCCGCCGAGCAGCTGGCCGACGACAAGAGCAGGCCGAGCTGGAAGGCGCCCCAGGAGAAGAACGCTTCGCGCTTCCCGCCGGCACGCGTCGCCACCATCCTGATCCTGCTCGTGATCCTAGCGCTGGTGATCTTCCTCAAGGCCACCGGCTCGATCTGAACCCGAGCGCCGGCTGCCGCACAGCGCCGGCTCGAGCGCCCTGCCGGCCTTCAGCCCCTCACCGGCGCGTTCGCCGGGTACCCGCGCTGCTCCCAGTACCCCTCGACCGGCTTCGCCGTGACCTCGATGCGCGTGACCCACTTCACGCTCTTGTAGCCGAGCTGCCTGGGCACGGCCAGCCGCACGGGGCCGCCGTGGTCGGCGGGCAGGGCCTGACCGTCGAGCATGTCGGCGAGGACGGTCTGCGGGTCCCTCGCGAGCTCCATCGGCACCGAGTCCACGTATTCGCCGGTGTACGCGTGGAAGACGACGAACCTGCCCTCCGGCTGCACGCCGGCTTTGTCCAGCACTGTGGCCGGCGTCACGCCGCCCCACTTCACGCTGCTGACGCTCCAGCCTTCGACGCACTGGAAGTCCACGGTCTCCTCGTAGCGCGGCAGGGCTTTCCAAGCCGCCCCGTCGATGGTCAGCGGCGTGTCCACGAGGCCGTCGACCTTGATGCTCCATTGGTCCCACGTCTTGTGCGGGACCTCCTCGACGTTGTTCAGCGGGAAGTCGGCGAACAGGTTGCCGATCGACTTCGCCGCACCGCCTCCCGACCCGCCGAGCCTCGTGAACAGCTCGTACACGCCGGCGATGCCGGCGACGAAGGCTGCCGCGAGCACGAGGAACCACTTGCGCGTGTAGCGCGTGCCGCTCTGCGGCTCCGGCTCCGGATCCGCCGTCGCAGGCTCGCGGACGCCAAGCTCCTTCGGGCGCTGAACCCCTTTGCCCGCGAGCACCACTCTGACGCCACGAGCC
>CAIWHY010000247.1 GCA_903912585.1 uncultured Thermoleophilia bacterium
CCCGCGGCGGCATGGACTACGCCGGCGAGCTCGCCGACAGGGCCGTCGACGCGATCGGACCGGCCGCGCAGAAGGCGGCGGACGCCGCCCAGCGCGCGGCCGACGCGGCCGCCGACGCCATCAAGCGGGCGACCGAGCGCAAGAAAGACTAGAGCGGCCGAAAGCGAGGGAGCGGAGATGCGGGTGAGGGACCTCGACGTCAAAGACATCACGGAGGCCGTGCGCGAGCTCTGCATCACGGCCAACTACGACCTGCCGCGCGACGTGTACGACGCGCTCGTCGCGGCCTGCGCGGCCGAGGAGTCGCCCGTAGGGCGCGAGGTCCTCGAACAGCTCGTGGAGAACGCCGACATCGCGGCGCGCGACCGCGTGCCGATCTGCCAGGACACCGGCTTCGCCGTCGTCTTCGCCGAGGTCGGCCAGGACGTGCACCTCGTCGGCGGCACGCTCGCGGACGCGGTGGACGAGGGCGTGCGCCGGGGCTACGGCGACGGCTACCTGCGCAAGTCCGTCGCGCAGGAGCCGGCGCACGCGCGCCGCAACACCAAGGACAACACGCCGGCCATCCTGCACACCACGCTCGTGCCCGGCGACAAGGTCCGGCTCACGATGATGGCCAAGGGCGGCGGCGCCGAGAACATGAGCTCGCTCAACATGCTCAAGCCTTCGCAGGGCTGGGCCGGCATGAGCCAGGCGGTCGTCGACACGGTGAGCCGCGCCGGCTCCAACCCGTGCCCGCCGGTGATCATCGGCGTCGGCATCGGCGGCACCATCGACGAGGTCACGCTGCTCGCCAAGAAGGCGCTGCTGCGTGACGTCGGCAGCACTCACCCGGAGGCGCGCGTCGCGGCGATGGAGGACGAGCTGCTCGAGCGCATCAACGCGCTCGGCATCGGCCCGCAGGGCCTCGGCGGCCGCACCACGGCCCTCGACGTGTTCATCGAGGAGATGCCGAGCCACATCGCCAGCATGCCGATGGCGGTCAACGTCCAGTGCCACGCGCAGCGGCACAAGACCGTCGAGCTCTAGGGGAGAGGGGAGGACGCATGGCTGCAAAGAAGATCAGGACCCCCCTCACCGACGACGTGGTGCGGGGCCTGCGCGCCGGTGACGCCGTGGAGATCACCGGCGTCGTCTACCAGGCGCGCGACGCGGCGCACAAGCGGCTCGTCGCGCTCATCGACGCCGGCGAGGACCTGCCCTTCGAGCTCCAGGGCGCCGTCGTCTACTACATGGGGCCGAGCCCGGCCAAGCCCGGCAACGTGATCGGCTCCGCCGGCCCCACCACCAGCGGTCGCATGGACGCGTACGCGCCGCTGCTCATGCGGCGCGGCCTCAAAGGCATGATCGGCAAGGGCCTGCGCACCGCCGAGGTCAAGCAGGCCATGCAGGACGAGACCGCCGTGTACTTCGCCGCCACCGGCGGCGCCGGGGCGCTGCTCGCGCAGCGCATCGTCGGCAACGAGGTCATCGCCTATCCGGAGCTCGGCGCCGAGGCCATCGCGCGCCTCGAGGTCAAGGACTTCCCGGCGATCGTCGTCAACGACTGCCACGGCGGCGACCTGTACGAAGAGGGCCGCGCGCGATACGCAAAGGCGGAGTAGGGCGCGGAGAGATCGCGGCTCCGGGCCGCCGCGCTTGTGCGGGCCGCGGCCGGCGCCTCGCGCGCCGACTTCCTGACCTTGACAGATGGGGTCAGTCCCATACGGTGGGGACTGTAACCGCCGGGGGAGCGCCGGGGCGCGGCGCCGAACCCGCTCGAACCTGCGGACGCTTGGGGGGCTGATGACACCTACGACACGGCGCACGGCGCGCATCGCCGCACTGTGTGCGACCATCGCCGTACTTGCGGCCGGGCTGGTCTGGGGCGTCGGCGGAGCCTTGGGCTCTTCGGCCTCGCCTTCCCCGGTCGCCGCTGCGACGCTGCACGTCGGCTGGACCGCCGAGCCCGACAACCTCAACCCGATGATCGGGTTCGAGACGTCGGCGCTCGAGATCTTCCACCTCAACTACGACTTCCTCGTGGGGTTCAAGGCGAGCGACCTGCAGCCCACGCCGGAGCTCGCCACGAGCTGGACCCACTCGGCCGACGGCAAGGTCTGGACGTTCGACCTGCGCCACGGCGTCAAGTGGCAGGACGGCCAGCCCTTCACCTCTGCCGACGTCGTCTTCACGTTCGAGACCGTGATGAAGAACCAGATCGGCAACTACGTCGGCTACACCGAGTACATCAAGACGGTCAAGGCGCTCGACCCCTACACGGTCCAGTTCACGTGCAGCAAGGCCAAGACCAACATGCTCGGCATGCCGATCTTCATCGTGCCCCAGCACATCTGGAGCAAGCTGAGCGGCGCGCAGATCGCCAAGAGCTATCCCAACAAGATCCCGATCGTGGGCACGGGGCCGTTCCAGGTGGTCGAGTGGAAGCGCGGGCAGTTCGTGCGCATGGTCGCCAACAAGGACTACTGGCGCGGCGCCCCCAAGGTCGGCCAGATCGTGTTCAGTCTCTACACCAACGCCGACACGATGGTCGCCGACCTCAAGTCGGGCGCGCTTCAGGCGGCGTGGGACATCCCGCAGGCGGAGTTCGGGCCGATCGGTTCGGCGCCGGACCTGACGTCGATCGGCGGCGTCCTCAACGGCTTCAACCATATGGGCTGCAACTGCTACGCCGGCAACGCATCACTGGGGAACCCGGTGCTCAAGGACTGGCGCTTCCGCCAGGCGCTCAACTGGGCGATCGACCGGCAGAAGGTGGTGTCGATCGGCTATTCCGGCCACGCGACGCCGGCGACCACGATCATCCGCTCCGGCTACTACAAACCGCCGCTGGACTGGCACTGGCAGCCGCCGGCGGCGGAGACGTACGCCTACGATCCCGCCAAGGCGAAGGCCGCGCTCGACGCCGCCGGCTACAAGGACACCAACGGCGACGGGATCCGCGACTACAAGGGCAAGCCGATCACGCTGCGCCTGTTCGCGCGCACGCAGTCGTCCACCGACCAGCGCGTGGGCAAGCTGCTCACCGGCTGGCTCGACGCCATCGGTCTCAAGATCGATTACCAGGTGATCGACGAGGGCGCGCTGACCGACAAGATCTACAACTTCAAGGGCAACACGTTCGCGCCCGACTACGACCTCTTCCTCTGGTATTGGTACAGCGACCCCGACCCCAACTTCATCCTCTCGGTGCTCACCACGGGCCAGATAGGCTCGTGGAGCGACACCAGCTTCAGCGACCCCGAGTACGACAGCCTCTACGCGCAGCAGCAGACGACCGTCGACCAGCAGGCGCGCCTGCAGATCATCTGGAGGATGCAGCAGATCGCCTACCAGAAGAGCCCGTACATCACCCTGACCTACCCGCAGTGGCTCGAGGGCTACAACGACGGCCAGTGGACCGGCTGGGTCAAGACGCCGTCCGGCGACGGGCCGATCATCTACACGGAGTACAACATCGACTCGTACCTGTTCGCGAACCCGGTGGCGGCCGCGTCGAGCGCGACCTCGTCGAGCAGCACCGGCCTGTACGCGGCCGTCGCCGCCGGAGCCGCGGTGCTCGTGGTGGTCGTGCTGCTGGTCGTGCGGGCGCGCCGCCGCCGCACGGTAGAGGAATGAGGCGGCGATGCGCGAGCTGACCTGGCAGGACGTAGAAGACATCCTCGTCGGCGCCACCGTGCTGGGTTGCGGCGGCGGCGGCGACCTGGAGGAGGGCCGCGAGCTCATGCGCGCCGCCTACGCGGCGGGGCGCGCGGTGACGCTCGCGGCCGCGGACGAACTGCCCCCCGACGCGCTCGTCATGTGCCCCTACGGCGTCGGCGGGCTCACCGTGGGCGACGCCGCGGAGTACGCCGGGCACGAGTGGACGGAGGAGCACCCCAGTGTGCTCGCCGTCCGCGCGCTCGGCGAGCACCTCGGCCGCCCGGCCGCCGCGCTGATCACCGGCGAGCTCGGCGGCACCAGCATCTCCGACGCGTTCTATCCGGCGGCGCTGCTCGGCCTGCCGGTGGTCGACGCCGACCCGGTGGGACGGGCTGTTCCCGAGATCGAGCACTCCCTGTTCTGCGTTCACGGCGCGCCGATCGCTCCCCAGGCCGTGGTCAACGAGATCGGCGACACGCTGATCGTGACGAAGGTCGCCGACGACCGGCGCGCCGAAGCCCTCGTGCGCGCGCTCGCCGTGGCCAGCCGCAACCTCGTCTGGGTCGCCGACCACGCGATGGAGTGGGCGCGCATGCGCCGGTACGTCATCCTTGGCGCCATCGGCCTCGCGGAGCGCGTCGGCGCGGCGCACCGCGAGGCGCTGGCGCGGGGCGAGGACGCGCCGGCGGCGGCCGTCGCCGCGGCCGCCGGCACAGTGCGCTTTCGCGGCCGCGTGGAGTCGGCCTCCTGGGAGGAGCGTGACGGCTTCACGTGGGGCGAGACCCACGTGACCGGCGAGGGCGCCGACGAGGGTGCGTCGTACCGCATCTGGTTCAAGAACGAGAACCTGATGGCGTGGCGCGACGGCGTTGCGGACGTCACCGCCCCGGACCTCATCTGCTGCTTCTCGGCGGTCTCGGGCCTGCCCGTCACCAACCCGCACCACGCGACCGGGGACCGGATCGTGGTGGCCGGCGTCGCGGCCCCCAGGGCGTGGCGCGATCCCGCCGCGGTGCGGACGCTCGGCCCAGCCCATTTCGGCTTCGACGTCCCCTACACGGCGCTCCCGGGGGGTAGCCTCTAGCGCAGCGGATACAATCCCTTCATGATGGCGACTTCGTGAAGCTGGATCCGTGACCGCGTGGCTGTGGGCGCTGGGGCGCATGCTCGGCCTCGGAGACATGGCGGGCATGCGCCCGTCGCTCACGCTCGCCGTGATCGGCATCGCCTCGAAGTTCAATCTGGGCCCGGGCGTGAGCGCTCCTTTCTTCTGGCTGGACCACTGGTTCACGATCCTCATCTTCGTGGTGCTGGCGATCTTCGAGGCGAGCTTCGACAAGGTGCCCAAGTGGGACCGGCTCCAAGGGCGTCTCACGATGCCGTACCGCCTCGTCGCCGGCGGCATCGCCGGGGCCAGCGTCATCCATTTGGGCTGGCCCGGCTTCGTCGTCGGCGCGACGGTGGGCGCCGTCATGGCGTGGGCATCGCTGATCACCAAGGGCCACACGCGGCCGCGCTCGGTGTCGAGCGACGCCGCGCTGAATCTCCTCAGCCTGTACGAGGACCTGGCGGCGCTGCTCGGCTCGGTGGCGACGCTCGCCTTCGCACCGGTGGGCTACGTGATCGCCGGCTTCGAGGGCGCCGCGTACTTCGGCGCGCGCTACCGTCACAAGGCCAAGTACCGCAAACTGAAGGACGGGGGATCCGGCAGATGACGGCAGGCGCCTCCGAGACCGGCGAGCGACGGCACCTGATGGTCGAGGAGCAACTCGTGCGCCGCGGCATCCGCGACGAGGACGTGCTGGCGGCGATGCGCTCCGTGCCGCGACACCTGTTCGTGCCGGCGGGCCTGGCCCCCGAGGCCTACGCGGATTCGCCGCTTCCCATCGGCCACGGCCAGACGATCTCGCAGCCGTACATGGTGGCCCTGATGACGTCACTGCTCGAGGTGGACGTGCGCAGCCGCGTGCTCGAGATCGGCTCCGGGTCGGGTTACCAGACGGCAGTGCTGGCGGAGCTCGCCGGCGAGGTCTACTCGATAGAGCGGCTCGTCTCGCTGGAGGAGGCCGCGCGCGCCGCGCTGGCGCGGCTCGGCTACCACAACACGCACACGGTGATCGGCGACGGCACGCAGGGCTGGCGTGAAGAGGCGCCGTTCGACGCGATCCTGGTGGCGGCGGCGGCGCCGGAGGCTCCTCCGCCGCTGCTCGAGCAGCTGGCCGACGGCGGCCGGCTCGTGATCCCGCTCGGCCGCCCTTCGCGTGACCAGACGCTGATGGTGTACGAGCGCAACGGCGATAGCATCGCGGAGCGGAGCGAGACGCGCTGCCGCTTCGTGCCGCTCGTCCCCGACAAGCGCCGCGAAGAGGGTCCGGCCGCCGTCGCCGCGGCGCCCCGGAAGGCGGCGGCGCCCCGGCCGCGCCGCGCGCCCGGCGAGGAGGTCACGATGAAGACGGTGAGCGTCGGCGTGCACGGCCGCGTGCAGGGCGTGTACTACCGCGCCAGCGCGCGCCTGGAAGGCGAGCGCCTCGGCTTGCGCGGCTGGGCGCACAACGCGAGCGACGGCTCCGTCGCTCTGCACCTGCAGGGCGACCCGGCCGCAGTCGACGCCATGCTCGCCTGGTGCCGCGAGGGGCCGCCGGCCGCTCGCGTGAGCAGGGTCGAGGTAGCGGACGCGGCGACGGACGAAGGCTTGAGCGGATTCGAGGTGAGGTAGGTGCCGGACAGCGAGAAGAAGCGCGTGACCGTGGACGACGTGCGCCGCGACCACGAGGTCAAGGTGTTCATCGCCAAGGCCAACGAGAACCTCGGCATCCTCGGCTACACCGAGCACGGCCCGCGGCACGCGGGCCTCGTGGCCGACATCGCCGAGAACGTCCTGCTGCGGCTCGGCTTCACCGAGCGCCAGGCGGAACTGGCGGCCGTCGCCGGCTACCTGCACGACATCGGCAACGGCATCAACCGGCTCGACCACGGCATCGGCGCGGCGCTGCTCAGCCGGCACGTGCTCAACCGCCTCGGCATGCCGCCGGAGGAGTACGCCGAGGTGATGTGCGCCATCGGTAACCACGAGGAGCAGTACGGCGAGGCGGTGAGCCCGCTGGCCGCGGCCGTGATCCTCGGCGACAAGAGCGACGTGCATCACACCCGCGTGCGCGTCCTCGACCCCGACACGGACGACATCCACGACCGCGTCAACATGGCCACGACGCACTCGTTCCTCAACGTCGACCCGGAGGGCATGACGATCACCCTCGAGCTCGAGATCGACACGTCCATCATCCAGGTGATGCACTACTTCGAGATCTTCATGGCGCGCATGGCGATGTGCCGGCGCGCGGCCGAGTTCCTGGGCTGCACGTTCAGCATCGTGATCAACGGGACGCGCCTGCTGTAGGCGGCGGCGCGCCGGCCTGCGGGCGGGCGTGGCGGCCGGGTGCGGTATCCTGAGGGCAACGCGAATGGCGGAGGTGCCACGGTGGGGAGAGCCCAGAGAATGGCGAAGACAACGGCGCGACGCAGGCGGCGCGGAGGATTCGTCTTCGGCGCGCTGGCCGGCGCCGCGGCGGGGCTGCTGCTCGCGCCCCGGAGCGGCAAGGAGACGCGCGCGCAGCTCTTCGGCGAGGGCGGCTTTGGCGACCAGGTCGACCGGGTCAGGGGCGCGCTGGGCGCCGGCAAGGACTCCGCCGCCGACCAGTCCGAGGCGCTCAAGCGCAAGATCGAGGAGACCCGCGAGCGCCTGCGGCAGCAGGTCGCCGAAGGCGACGACGCGCCGCCAGAGGACACCGCTCCGGCAGGCGATACCGCGGCGGAGTGAGCGGATCCGCGTGACGAAGAACCGGCTGAGGGCGGCGGCCGCGCTCGGTGC
>CAIWHY010000248.1 GCA_903912585.1 uncultured Thermoleophilia bacterium
CAGCACCACCCAGTGCAGTCGACCTCGGAGACTCCCGAAGCCCTTGTTCAAAAAGGCAATAGGAAGCAGGACGAGCGCCGCGGGAATGGTGCGAAAAACGAGAAGAGTGCCCGGATCGATGCTGCGCACGGCGACGCGGATGAGCAGGTAGGGGACCCCCCAGATGACGCACAGGGCGATGAACAGCACCCAGCCCCTGCGCGACACCTGCGTCACCTCCCCAAAGACGGGCCGGTTCCCGGCCGCGCCGGAAGTCTACGTCAGGCGCGGCCGGGACGCCTGCACGCGCGCGGCAACGGCGGCCCACGCCTGTCGCGCGCGACGCCGGCGCGGCGGGTGGCGGGTGCTGCCCACGCGTCCGCGGCGGCGCCCGGATCGCGCCGCTCAGGGTCCTCTCAGGCTTCTCAGCTAACTCTCAGGAAGGCGGAAGAGACGCCGCAGCGGCCGCCCGGGTTCACTCCTCCCGACGAGCCTAACAGGCCGCAATCGAGCCCTACGCGCGGCCCGCATCGCGCTTAATGCGCGTCGCAGAGAATGCTTTCAGCTCGCGGCGCGCCCGAGACTCCGACACAGCTCTCCCGATGTGATGAGAGCCGCGGGCGGAGTCAGCGCCCGGAGACATACCTTCAGAAAGGACAGTCATGCGCTTCAGAGTGTTCGCCGCCGCCCTGGCGGGCGGCGTCCTCGGCGCCGCCCTTCTCCTGGGCGGCGCCAGCGTCCTCGGCCTGACCGGCAGCCACGCCGCCCAGGCCCCCACGTCCGGCACGTCCTTCACGGCGTTCAAGACCTCCGGCCTCACGCCGCAGCAGGTCTACCAGAAGAACATCGGCAGCGTCGTCGAGATCCGGTCGACCTTCCCCGGCACGACAGACATGTTCGGCCAGACCACGGGCGGCGCGCAGGGCATCGGCACCGGCTTCGTCGTCTCCAAGGACGGCTACATCCTCACCAACGCCCACGTGGTCAGCGAGAGCGGCCAGGCGGCCAGCCAGGTCACCGTCACCTTCAAGAGCAGCGGCTCGAACGGCACGCAGATCCCGGCGACCGTCGTCGGCGCCGACGAGTCGAGTGACGTCGCCCTGCTCAAGATCGACCCGAGCCAGGCTCCGGCCCTCGTGCCCGTCCCGCTGGGCGACTCCTCCAAGGTGCAGGTCGGCGAGCAGGTCGTCGCCATCGGCAACCCGCTCGGCCTCGACTTCTCGCTCTCTTCGGGCGTGGTCTCGGCTACGGACCGCAGCCTGCAGTCGCCGAACGGCGCCACCATCAGCGGCGGCATCCAGACCGATGCGGCGATCAACCCCGGCAACTCGGGCGGCCCGCTCTTCGACGCCAGCGGCAGCGTCATCGGCATCAACGAGCAGATCGACTCGCAGTCCGGCGGCAACGAGGGCATCGGCTTCGCCGTGCCCATCAACACGGCCATCAGCGTGATGCAGCAGATCAGGGACGGCAGCCTGCAGCAGACGCAGTCGCAGGCACAATCGCAGGCACAGCAGACCGACCCGTACGGCGGCACATCGTCGGGTGGTCTTTACTGAGCCGGCGCGGCTGAGCGAGGGCTGACCGGCGCGGTGCGTGCCGCCCGCCCGCCCGGCCGCGGTGCGGTCGCCGCGCCGCGCCGGTCAGCCGAAGCACAGCCATGGGGCCGGGGAGATGCCAGCGCTCCCCGGCCCCTCTTCGTCTTGGCAGGTATCTCGCGAAGAACGCCTAGTCCTGGTCTTCGACTATCTGGTGCCAGCGGATGCGCGTGCCCACGCGTGCCCGGAGGCGCCAGCCCAGCGTCTTTGGCGCCGCGTCGAGCGCGCCGACCAGCCGCGAGCCGTTGAGCACGATCTGCGCCCTGTCCGCGTCGCTCAGCTCGAAGTCGCCCATCATCCGCTCGCACACGTCGATGCTCGTGACGACGTCGTGGAACATGCCCCAGTCGCCGGCGCACAGCCGTGCGATGTAGGAGGCGTCGACGGCGCCCGGCCGGTCGTCATAGGCGACCTCCGAGTCCTTGAGCAGCGCCAGGATGTCGCGCACGTCCTTCCCGGTACGGCGGTGGATCTGCAGCTTGGTCAGGAGCAGATCGGTGCGCGGCACCGTGAAGTCGTCAAGCTCGAGGCGGTCCTTGAGAGGCACGTCGTGGTCCATGCGCAGGGCGTCGAGGAAGACGTCCACGTGGTCGTCGTCGTGGATCTGGCGCCCGGTCTCGGGGTGGACGTGCCGGCAGGGGCGCACGAACTGCCGCTGCCGGTAGTCGGAGGCGAGGCGGACCTGCGCGTTCTCGCGGTAGCCGAGCTCCTGCATCAGCGCCGTCGTCTCGCCGACCTGGCGGAAGAGCCCGACCAGGTCGATGTCGGCGTGCGGCCGCGCGCAGAAGGCCTGGTCGGTGCAGAGCGTGCGCACGGCCATGCCTCCGATGAGGCGGAGGACGATCCCCCGCTCGCGCGCGGCGTCGACGATGCGCCGGGCCTCCAGGATCATGTCCTCGGAAGGGTCCAGCGCCAAGTGTCTGAGTGTCTGTTGCTCCACCTTCATCCCATTCATGTGCTGTCAGGCACGGACGAGTCTACCCAGCGAGAGTCAGGTGCGGGATAGGCCAACATTGGACTCGGGCGAGCACGGCGCGCATACCGGGGCGCCGCGTTGCTCCGGCCGCGGCACGCCGGGAGCGGCCGGACCACGGCCGCCGGTGGCGCGCGCCGTGCTAGCATTCGAGGCGGACGAGGAGGCTGGCGCCGCGCGGGCAGCCGCCGGACGAGGAGGCGATGTGGACACGCTCGAGACCATCCAGACGCGCCACAGCGTGCGCGGGTACAAGCCGGATCCCGTGGACGACGAGACCTTGACGCGGCTGCTCGAGGCGGCGCGGCAGGCGCCGACCGCCGCCAACCGGCAGCCGTTCCGGCTCGTCGTGCTGCACACGCGCGGCAGGGAAGAGGAGATCGGCCGCATCTACGGGCGCCCGTGGTTCGTGCAGGCGCCGCTGGTGATCGGCGTCGTCGCGGTGCCGGCCGAGGCGTGGCGCCGCGCGGACGACAAGCCCTACGACGAGGTGGACGCGACGATCGCCATGGACCACCTGGTCCTCGCTGCCACGAGCCTCGGCCTCGGCACCTGCTGGGTCGCCGCGTTCGACCCTCAGGCGACGCGCGAGGTCCTCGGGCTGCCGGACGACGTCGAGCCCATCGCCTTCACGCCGGTGGGCTACCCTGCCAAGGACCAGGCGGCCACCAGCCGCCGCCCGCTGTCCGAGTTGGTCAAGTACGAGCGCTGGTGAGCTGCGCGCCGCCCCGCGGCGGCGCGCCCGGACTCTCGAGGAGGAGCCATGACCGAGCCACACGAAGTCGCCGGGCAGGTCGAGGCGGTCGTGCCCGGCGTCTGCCACTGGCGCATCCACAACGGCAACATCGGGGGCGCCGTGTCGAGCTCCCACGCGGTGATGACCGGCGGTGGCTGCGTGCTCATCGACCCGGTGCGCCTCGCAGAGGCCGCGCTGGCGGAGCTGCCGCGGCCCGAGGCCATCGTCCTGACGGCACGCTGCCACCAGCGCGCCGCGTGGCGCTACCGCAAGGAGTTCGGCGCCGAAGTCTGGCTGCCCGAAGACGCTTCGGCCGCCGACGAGGAACCCGACCGCCGCTACGCGGACGGGGACACGCTCCCCAGCGGCCTCACCGCGCTGCGCACGCCCGGCCCGGAGATGCCGCACTACTCCTTCCTCCTGGAGGGGCGTCCGGGCGTCGTCTTCTGCTCCGACCTGATCGCCTACGACGGGGAGGCGCTGCGCTTCATCCCGCCGCAGTTCCACGAGGACCCGGTGGCCACGCGCCACAGCGTCGAGGAGCTGCTCGCCCTGCCGTTCGAAGTCCTGTGCTTCGACCACGGCGTGCCGCTCGCGGACGACCCCAAGGGCGCGCTCCGGCGGCTGCTCGACTCGACGCGATGAATCCGGCGGCCTCAACGACCCTCGCAAGGTCGCCGCAGCCATGACTTCGCGCGCGGAACTGTTCAGCGCACGCGCAGGCGGCTAGGCTGTCCGCACCGTGTTTCGGCGCGGCGCGTCAGGATAAGCTGTCGCCATCATGTTTCAGCGCGGCGCGTCAGGAGCGCGCCGCCCGAAAAGGGGGTTCGGATGAAGTGGACACGCAGTAGGGGCCTTTTGGCCGTGGCGCTCATGGCGCTCGCGGGCTTGGCCATCGTCGTCATCGCGGGCTGCGGCAGCAGCAGTTCGTCGTCGAGCACCAGCCCGACTCCCAGCGCGACCGCGACCACGGCCACGGCGACCTGGACCCCCGCGGACCTCGCGGCGATCAAGGCCGACCCGACGCTCAAGGCGATGCTGCCGAGCAACATCGTCAGCGCCAACAACCTGCGGGTCGCGAGCGACATCCCCTACCCGCCGTGGGAGTACTACGACCCGGCCACCAGCAAGAACCCGGCCGGCTTCGACTACGACCTCTCGCAGGCGATCGGCGCCAAGATCGGCATCCCGACATCGTTCAACGAGACCCCGTTCGACAGCATCATCCTGTCGATCAAGGGCGGCAAGAACGACATGATCATGTCCGACATGTACGACAACGCCGAGCGCGAGGCCCAAGGCATCACCTTCGTCGACTACGCCTACGACGGCACCTCGATCCTGGTGAAGAAGGGCAACCCGAGCGGCGTCACGAACCTCGACAGCCTTGCCGGCCAGACGGTTGCCTGCGAGAGCGGCACCACGCAGCAGGCGTTCCTGCAGAAGCTCAACAAGACGTTCGCCAGTTCGGGCAAGGCGCAGATGAAGATCCTCGCTCTTCCGAACCAGCCCGCGGCCCTTCTCGCCATCACCAGCGGCCGCGCGGTGGGTGACCTCACCGACCACTCGACCGCTTCGTACATCGCCAAGACGACGAACAACGGCGCCACCTTCGAGGTCGTCGCCGACCCGGCCGCGCCCGAGGGCTACGATCCTCAGCTCGTGGGCATCGGCATCGCGTCAACGAACACGCAGCTCATCAGCACCGTGCAGAAGGCGCTGCAGGCTCTCATCGACGAGGGCGCCTATCAGAAGATGGTAGCCACCTATGGGCTGATCCCGGTGAAGGCAGCCGAGGTCAACCAGGGCTCGAAGCCGATCCCCACTGCGAGCGCGACCCCGTGACTCCGTCGGCGTCATGAGCACTTCCAGCATGGATCTGGACGGAGGGGCGGCCGGGGGGCCGGCCGCCCCCTCCCGCCCGGAGGTCATCAAGGCCATCCCGGTTCGCCACTGGGGTCGCTGGCTCAGCGCGGTCATCGTCGTCTACCTCGTGGTGGCGCTCGTGTTCTCGTTCATCAAGAGCCCCAACACCGACTGGCCGACGGTCTTCAACTACATGTTCAAGCCCCTGACGCTGCGGGCCCTGGCGCTCACCATCGAGCTGACCTTCGTGACCATGGTGGTCGGCGCCGCGGGCGGCACGATCCTGGCGGTCATGCGCCTCTCCGACAACCCGGTGCTCTCGTGGATCGCCTGGGTGTACATCTGGTTCTTCCGCGGTACCCCGGTGTACGTGCAGATCATCCTCTGGGGCAACATCGGCGTGCTCTACCAAACGCTCTACCTGGGACTGCCGTTCACCGGCATCGTCGTCGCCCACAGCAGCGCCGGCCTCCTGGTCAACCACCTGATCGTGGTCGCCGTCCTGGCCCTGGGCCTCAACGAGGCAGCCTACGCGGCCGAGCTGGTGAGGGCCGGCATCATCTCCGTGGATGCCGGCCAGACCGAGGCCGCCACGTCGCTCGGCATGTCGCCCATCCTCGTCACGCGCCGCATCGTGCTGCCGCAGGCGATGCGGGTGATCATCCCGACGATGGGCAACGAGACCATCAGCATGCTCAAGACCACGTCATTGCTCGCCGTGCTGGGTGGCGGTATCGAGCTGTTCGGACGCTTGCAGAGCATCTACGCCCAGACCTTCCAGGTCATGCCGCTGCTCATCGTCGCCTCGGCGTGGTACCTGATCGTCACCTCGATCCTGACGGTCGGTCAGGCGCGACTCGAGGCCTACTTCGGCAAGGGCTTCGGCGCGGAGGAGACCGAGGCGGCGGAGAAGCGCGCGGAGCGCAGAGCCCAGCGCGTGCTCACCTCATCCAAGGGCCGTTCGGGGGGTGGGTACTCATGACTTCTGACGTCTCCGGCGCGCCTGACGGCGGCCACCTGGTCGACGCCGAAGCCGCCGCCGCGGCGGCGCACGGTGCGCCGATGGTCAAGGCCGAGCAAGTGTGGAAATCGTTCGGCAAGCTCGACGTGCTCAAGGGCGTCGACTTCACCGTGATGCCGCAGCAGACGTTCGTGCTGCTCGGCCCGTCGGGTGGCGGCAAGTCCACCTTGCTGCGCTGCATCAACCACCTCGAGAAGATCGACGCCGGCCGGCTGTACGTCGCCGGCGAGCTCATGGGCTACAAGGAGCGCGGCAACGTCCTGCACGAGATGAAGGCGCGCGATGTGGCCAGGCAGCGGTCCTCCATCGGCATGGTCTTCCAGCGCTTCAACCTGTTCGCCCACAAGACGGCGATCGAGAACGTGATGGAAGCGCCGATCAAGGTCCAGCACGTGAATCGCAAGCTGGCGGAGCAGGAGGCGATCGACCTTCTGTCGCGGGTGGGGCTGGGCGAGAAGCTCGACACCTACCCCGCGCAGCTTTCGGGCGGCCAGCAGCAGCGCGTGGCGATCGCCCGGGCGCTCGCCATGAAGCCCAAGCTGATGCTGTTCGACGAGCCCACCTCTGCGCTCGACCCGGAGCTCGTGGGCGAAGTGCTGGACGTCATGAAGCAGCTCGCGCGCGACGGCATGACGATGGTCGTCGTCACGCACGAGATGGGCTTTGCCAAAGAGGTAGCGGACGGCGTCGGGCTCATGGACGGCGGCGTGCTCGTGGAGCAAGGCCCGCCCAATGAAGTCCTCGTCAACCCCAAGGAGGAGCGCACCAAGCTCTTCCTGTCGAAGGTGCTCCAGTAGCACGGGCGTGCCGACGCCGGCCCGGGC
>CAIWHY010000249.1 GCA_903912585.1 uncultured Thermoleophilia bacterium
ACGATCATCCACAGGATCCTGCGGATGATGTACCTACTCATGGTCGCTCACGGTGCTCTGTCGCTGCGTCGGGCTCATGTCCTCACTGACCGTTGGTCTTCCAGTAGTCCTGGAAGTTGAACGTCCACACCGGGTGGACGTAGAAGCCGCCGGTGTCGGCGCCGTGCATGCCGTTGAAGACGGCCTGGTACATCGGCGCCGTAGGTGCATCCTGCATGATGATGTCCTGCATCTGCTCGAACATCTGCAGGCGCTTGGCGGGGTCGAGCTGGCTCCCTGACGCGTTGTAGAGCGCGGTCACCTGCGGGTTCTCGTAGAAGCTCGAGTTGGCGCCACCGTCGATCGGGTTGGTGAACAGCGGCCCGATCCAGTCGCTGGGGTCAGGGAAGTCCTGGTACCAGTCGCTGAAGCCGATCGCCGCGTGGGACTTCTTGAGGGAGATGAAGTTCCAGTAGGTGGCGCGGTCCATGATCTTGAGCGAAGCGGTGATCCCGACGGCCGCGAGATCGCTCTGGACCGACTGCGCCAGCTTGGGCATCGGGTCGACGTTGTCGGCATAGAAGGTCGTGGTGAAACCGCTGGGGAAGCCGGCCTCGGCGAGGAGCTGCTTGGCCTTGGCGGGATCGTAGGCGTAGTACTGCTTGCCGTCCTGATGGCCGGGCATGCCCTTGGGGTAGATCTGATTGAGGCTGGCCGCCTGGCCGGCGAGGAGCTTCTGGATCTTCTGCGAGTCGATCGCGTAGTTGATCGCCTGGCGCACCTTGGCGTTGTCGAACGGCTTCTCGAGCACGTTCATGAACGTGTAGAACCACATGATCTGTGGCGCGTTCACGACGTACTTGCTCCACTGCGAGCTCTGCGTGGTGCGCAGGTAGTCCGCAGGCGGGATGCCGTCGCCGAGGACGTCCACCTCGCCGCGCTCCAGTTTGAGGAGGGCCGTCCCCGGGTTCGCCGCGAAGGTGAAGTCCACGCCGTCGACGTACTGCTGGCCCTGCTCGCCCTGGCTGGTGAAGTCGGGGTTCTTCGTCGCCGTGATCTCCTGCCCGGGCGTCCACTTGGTGATGGTGTACGGGCCGGTGCCCAGCGGCTTGCGGTTGATCTGCTTGCCGACCTTGGCGCACCACTCTTTGGACATGACCGACGTGAACGGCATCGTCATGGCGAAGAGGAACGAGGTGTCCGGCTTCGCCAGCGTGATCTGTACCGTCTGCGGGTCCACGACCTTGAAGCCGGAGATGCTGCTCGCCTTGCCGTCGATGTAGGCCTGCGCGCCGACGATGCCGGTGTAGAAGAACGTCGCCGGCGCGAGCGGCGCCTTCATCATGCGCTGGAAGCTCCACTTGAAGTCCGAGGCGGTGACGGGAGTGCTGATGGGCGACGCGAACTTGATGCCGGGCTTGAGGTGGAAGGTGTACACCTTGCCGCCCTGCGTGATACCGCCGTTGGCGGTGCTGGGCACCTCGGTCGCGAGATCCGGCACGAGTTGCGTGCCGGCCGTCCCCGGCTTGTCGGCATAGGTGAGGAACGTCTGGTAGGTGAGCCGCTCGATGCTCCAGGACTCGACCTCCCAGGCGATGGCGGGGTCGAGTCCGGTCGGCTCGCCCTGGAACGTGACCCGCAGCGTGCCCCCGGACTTCGGCGCGCTGGTACTCGGGCTGCTCGAGCTCGTCGAGCCGCCGCAGGCGGCAGCGCCGACGGCGAGCGCCAGCAGCAGGACCAGCGCCACGATCGCCACTGTCGTCCTGTGCGACTTCACGTCCCTTGCCTCGGTCGTAGCCCTTTCAAAGGTTTGCTCCGCCCCCTACTTCTTCCAGTAACTGGACGGGTCAAGCTGGTACACCGGGTGCAGGTAGAAGCCGCCGGTGGTGGTGGAGCACATGGTGGTCTGCATCGGCGCGTACACGCTGGCGTACGGCGCCTGGCTGAGGATGTAGGCCTGCAGTTCGTCGAACTTGGCGAGGCGCGCCGTGGGGTCGGTGAGCGCCTGCGCCTCGGCGAACAGCTTCTCGGAGGTCGGATCCCACCAGAAGCTCGAGTTCATCCCGCCCGGCACCGCGGCGCTCTTGCTGAACAGCGGCACGAACCAGTCCACCGGGTCCGGAAAGTCCATCCACCAGCCGAAGCTGCCGATCGGCACCTTGCCGGGCTCGCCCTGAAGCGAGTAGTACGTGTCGTTGCTGACGGTCTTGACCGCGGCGTTGATGCCGATCGCCTGCAGGTCGGCCTGGATCGATTGGGCGATCTTGGGATCCGGGTCGACGTTGTCGGTGTAGTAGGTCGTCTTGAAGCCGTTCGGGTAGCCGGCCTGGGCGAGCAGCGCCTTGGCCTTGGCGGGGTCGTAGCCGTAGTACTTCTTGCCGGGCTCATGGCCGGGGAGGCCCGGCGGGTAGAGCTGCCACAGGGCGGCCGCCTGCCCGCCGAGCAGCTTGACGACCTTGTCGCGGTTGATGGCCCAGCTGACGGCCTGCCGCACCTGGAGGTTGTCGAACGGCTTCATGTGGACGTTCATGAGCACGTAGCTGATGGCGATCAACTGCTGCTGGAACACGTAGGGCTTCCACTGCGGGCTGGCCTTCACGCGCACCAGGTCCGCCGGCGGGACGCCGTCGCCGAGCGCGTCGACCTGGCCCGACTCGAGTTTGAGCAGCGCCGTCGACGGGTTGTACGAGAGCTTGTACGTGATCTGGTCGAGGTACGGCTTGCCCGACTCCCAGTAGTTGGGGTTCTTCTTGAGCACGATCTCCTGGCCGGGCGTCCAGTGGTCGAACACGAACGGGCCGGTGCCCAGCGGGTGACGGTTGACCTGCTTGCCCCACTTGGCGACCCACTCCTTGGGCAGCACGTCGGTGAACTCCATCGTGAGTGCGTTGAGGAACGAGAGGTCGGGCTGGGTGAGCGAGATCTGGATCGTGGACGGGTCGACGACCTTGAAGCCGGTGATCGTCTTCGCCTTCTTGTCCATGAACGCCTGGGCGCCGACCACGTTGGTGTAGAAGCCGGTGCCCGGCGAGAGCGGCGAGCTCATCATGCGCTCAAAGGTGTACTTGAAGTCCTGCGCGGTCACGAGGCGATCCACGGGCGGCTGGAACTTGACGTTCGGGCGCAGGTGGATGGTGATCGTCCTGCCGTCGGCGCTGAGGCCGCCGTTGGCGACGCTGGGCACCTCGGTGGCGAGCGCCGGCTCCAGCACCGTGCCGGCGTCGCCGGGCTTGGGCTGGTAGCGGAAGAAGCTCTGGAAGACGTCGTGCTCCACGTTCCAGTCGATGACGTTGTAGGCGATCGCGGGATCGAGGCTGGACGGCTCGGTGAGGTACGAGAGCGTGAGCGTGCCGCCGCTCTTGGGCGTGCCCGTGGTCGCGGCCGCGGAGCTGCCGCCGCTGGAGGTCGAGGTGGAGCCGCCGCAGGCGGCGAGCCCGAGGACGAAGAGCAGGGCGAGAGCGATGGCGGCGGCCGGCGTCGCGCGGCCGCTTCTGCTACGTGACGTCATCCGTGCCTCCAGATCGTGCGGTCGCTTGCTGTCATGGCGCTGCCCTCAGCGCCGGCGCTGTTGCGGGTCGAAGGCGTCGCGCAGGCCGTCGCCGACCAGGTTGAACGCGAGCACCGTGATGACGATGGCGAGGCCAGGGTAGATCACCAGCTGCGGGGCGGTGTAGTAGTAGTCCTGGCCCATGGAGATCATCTGGCCCCAACTCGGCGTCGGTGGCTGCACGCCGACGCCGATGTAGCTCAGGGTCGCCTCGAACACGATCGTCGTGGCGATGCCGAGGCTGGTGTACACGATGATCGGCGCCACCAGGTGCGGCAGGATGTGGCGGAAGAGGATGCGCCGGTTGGTGGCGCCGGTGAGGCGCGCGGCGTCGACGAATTCCTTCTCGCGGATGCTCAGCACCTCGCCGTGGATGACGCGCGTCATCGGCGTCCAGTACACGATGGTGATCACGACAACGAGCAGCCACACACCGCCCTTGCTGAACACCGTCGTCGAGAGCGCGATCGCGAGCAGGAGGATCGGGAACGCCATCATCACGTCGGTCATGCGCATGATGAGGGTCTCCGTGCCGCCCTTGAAGTAGCCGGCGCTGAGGCCGAAGACGACGCCGAGGAGCAGGGCGAAGCCGTTGGCGACGATGCCGATGAAGAGCGAGACGCGGGCGCCGTAGAGGATGCGGCTGAGCATGTCGCGACCGAGCGTGTCGGTGCCCAGCGGGAACTTGGCCGACGACCCGACCGGCATGCCCTGCATGGTGATGCCGTCGTTGTACTGCGTGAGTGGGTCGTGCGGTGCGATCCAGGGCGCGAACACGGCCAGCAGGATGATGATGATGATCGCCGCCAGCCCGACCATGGCGAACTTGTCGCGCCGGAAACGGCGCCAGACTTCGCCGCCCAGGGACTGCTGCTCGATCATCAGGGTCTCGCCGAAGTAGCCGGCGGCGCCCTCGCCCGAGGAGAGCGAGGCCCCGGCGGCCGCAGCGGAGGGGTGGAGGCCCATCTCGGGCTCGGGCGCGATGGCGCCGTCGCGGCGCAGCTCGTCGGCCTCTCTGCGTTCGTCGTCGCTCACGCCGTCTCACCTCCCTCGCCGGCGGGTCCGCCGGCCGCATCGT
>CAIWHY010000250.1 GCA_903912585.1 uncultured Thermoleophilia bacterium
ATCCTTGCCCGCACCATCAAGAACGTGTTCGAGGACGAGTCGGTGAGCGAGATCTTCGCCGGCGAGAACCAGCTTTTCTAGCAGGAGACGACCAATGGAAAAAGTCACCCTCGTCGTGCAACCGCGCGACCTTATCGGCAGCCGCAACGCGCGGCGCCTGCGCAAGACCGGTCTCATCCCCGGCGTGCTGTACGGCCACGGCAAAGAAGCCACCGCGTTCGCCGTGGACCCGCACGCCCTGCGCCCCGTGCTCGTGGGCGGCGGCACGCACGCCGTGCTCTCGGTCACCGTGGAGGGCCAGAGCAAGGCGTACAACGCCATCATCAAGGAGCTCGAGCTCGACCGCGTCAAGAGCACGGTCACGCACATCGACCTTCAGGAGATCCGCCTCGACGAGACCATCGAGACCACGGTGACCGTGAGCTTCGAGGGCGAGGCCATCGGCCTCAAGTCCGGCGGCATGCTCGACGAGTCCACGCGCGAAGTCACGATCAAGGGCCTCGTGACCGCCATCCCCGAGCGCCTGGTGCTGGACATCAGCGCGATGGACATCAACGACACCGCCAAGGTCGGCGACCTGGTCGTGCCTGAGGGCATCGAGGTCATGAACGACCCCGAGGAAGTCCTCTGCTCGCTGCTGCCGCCGCGCAAGGTCGAGGAAGAGCTCGAGGAAGGCGCCGAAGCGGCTGTGGCCGGCGAGGGTGGCGCCCAGCCCGAGATCGTCGGCAAGGGCGAGGGCGAGGAGTCCACGGACTGACGGCCGTCCCGCGCCGGGCCGCCTGACGGGATCGCACCGTGGCGCTCTTTCGCCCGCAGAGCAACTCTGACTACCTCATCGTCGGCCTGGGGAATCCCGGGCCGACGTATGAGGGCACCCGCCACAACGTCGGCTACCAGGTCGTCGAGTTGCTGGCGCGCCGGCACGGGTTCCCCAAGGCCAAGCGCGGGTTCGACGGCCGCTGCGCCGAAGGATCCATCGGCGGCCGTCCCGCCTTCCTGCTGCAGCCCACGACCTTCATGAACGACTCGGGGCGCAGCGTCGCCGCCGCGCTGCGCGCGCTCAAGCTGCCGCTCGCGCAGGTGCTCGTCGTCCACGACCACATCGACCTGCCCTTCGGCAAGCTGCGGCTCGTCGACGGAGGCGGCAGCGGCGGCCACAACGGGCTCAAGAGCATCACCGGCCTCATCGGCGCCGACTACGCGCGCCTGCGCGTCGGCGTCGACCGCCCGGCGAGCTACGACCCGGACATCGTCGCCGGCTGGGTCCTCAGCCGGTTCCCCGAGAGCAAGCGCGACGTGGAGGGGCTGGTGGCCGCGGCAGCCGACGCGGCCGAGCTCTGGCTAGAGCTGGGGCTGCAGGACGCCGCCGCCCGTGTCAACGGCCTGGGACGCTAGCACCTGGTGGTGCCAAGCGAGGGCGGCCGGGCTCTGGAGCGGCGTCCCGGGGAGGCTGGCGCCGGAAAGCAGCACCGTGATCGCGTCCTGCGCCCTCGTCGCCCGCGCCCAGCTCACCGGGTCGCCGTTGACGAGGATCGAGAACCCCACGCTGCGCCGGTTGGCGCTCAGCACGTACCCGGAGAGCGACACGGCGATGTTCAGCGTTCCGGTCTTGGCGTGCGCGTTGCCCTGGGCGGCCGTGCCGCGCATGCGCGCGTGCAGGGTGCCGTCCTCGCCGGCGATGGCGAGCGACTTGTAGTACGGGCCGCCCTCCGGCCGGCGCGTCATCGCCGTGAGCAGTTCCACGAGGAACGACGCGGTCACCCTGTCGTCGTAGCTGAGCCCGGAGCCGTCCCGTATCACGACGGACGCCAGCGGCAGCCCGATGATCTTGAGGGTCACGCGCACGACCCCGACGCCGGCGTCGCTGGTGCCCGCGCCCGTGAAATCCTTGCCGAGGCCCTTGAGCAGCATCTCGGCGAAGAAGTTGTCGCTGTCCTTGTTCATGCGCTTGAGCAGCGCGCTCAGCGGCGCCGAGCGCTGCGTCGCGAGCAGCGTGTCCGCGACGGGAACCGTGCCTGTGCCGGCCTGGCCCGTCACCTTGATGCCGGCCGCCTTGAGCGCCCCGATCAGCAGCTTGGCCGACCACTTGGCAGGGTCCGAGACGCGGTTGCCGGCGTCCAGCCCTTCGTTGCCGGAGAGCGCCGAAAGCGGCCCGCACTCGACCTCGATGCCGGGCTTCCAGTCCGGGCCGGTGCGGAGCTGGTCGAACCAGCCTTCGTCGCCGATCACGTCGCCCTTGACCTTGCGCACGCCCAGCGTGCGCAGCTTCTGCGCGAATCCCTCGAAGGACGACGTCTTGAGGCGCATCACCTGGCGCTGGTACTGCAGCGTCGAGAGGCTCGGGTCGCCGTAGCCCCTGAGGTAGAGGTCGCCGTGGATGGTGCCGTTCGACGACGGCCCCCCCGGGCTGTAGAGACCGGTGACGAAGCGGTGGTCCGGGCCCCAGTCGAGGAGCGCGGTCGCCGAAGTGAGCAGCTTGAGGTTGGAGGCGGGCGCGAGGGGGGTGGTGGAGTTGCGCCCGTACACCTGCTGCCCGGTGTCGATGTTCCACACGAAGACGCCGGTCCGCGAGCCCGCCACGCCGTTGCTCGTGAGGATGCGCAGGATGTCCGTCTTGACCGTGGCGGCGGCGGGCGCCGGGCGCAGGCAGGCGCCCGCCAGCAGCAGCGCCAGCAGCGCGACCGCGGCGCCGAAGCGCACCCGTCCCATCTTCTCCGGTCCCATCCTCACGCCTCCATCCTACGACGGGTCGTGCGCCGCACGGTAACCGCGTCCGCCGCGCGGCGCTTGACTTGGGCGCGCACCGCGGCGATAAGGGAGACATGGGGGCGGTGGACGACATCGACCAGGGCGCAGCGAGCGACCGGGCGCCGGCGCCGGCGCTGTGGCTCGTCCTGGCGCTGGGCCTTCTGCTCTGCGCGACGCTGCCGGGGGCGCTCCCGGCGCGCTCTCGCGGGGCGCCGGCGCCCTGGGTCTTGGCCCGCGCCTTCCCGCGCACCTTCGACCTGCGGCGCCTCGGCCGCGTCACCGAGGTGCGCCAGCAGGAGCACTACAGCACGTGCTGGGGCATGGCCGCCATCGGCTCGCTCGAAGCGAATCTCCTCCCGCACGTGCGCCTGGATCTTTCGGAGAACGCCTTGGCGAACCACAACGGCTCCCGGCTCGTGTTCGCGACCTGGGCCGAGGGGCACGCCGGCAGTCGCCTCGCGACCGCAGCCTTCGCGCGCTGGGACGGCCCCGTGATGGCGCGCCAGGACCCGTACCCGCGCCCCGGTGACTCGCCCGAGGGCCTGCGCCCGGCCGTGCACGTGCAGGAGGTGCTGTTCCTGCCCGGCCGCCAGGGGCCTGCCGACAACGCCCCACTCAAGTGGGCGCTCACGGCGCACGGCGCCGTGGACACGTCGATGGCGTTCAAGGCGAGCTTTCTGCGTGCGCAGACCGCCTCGTACTACTGCTCCTCGCCGGGCAGGGCGCTGAACCACCACGTCACCTGCGTCGGCTGGGACGACGGCTACCCGGCGAGCAGCTTCAGGAGCCGGCCGCCCGGCGACGGCGCCTTCCTGGTCAAGAACAGCTGGGGCGCCGCCTGGGGCGAGGGCGGCTACTTCTGGGTCTCCTACTACGACGCCGACTTCGGCCGGGAGATGGCCGTGTTCGACGGCGCCGAGAGCGCGCGCGACTACGACGCCATCTACCAGTACGACGCGCTCGGCTGGTCGCGGAGCCTTGGCTTCGGCCGCGAGACCGCCTGGTTCGCCAACCGCTTTCGCTGCGCCGGCAGCGGCACGCTCGCGGCGGTCGGCTTCTACACGCCGCTGCCCGGCTCCGCCTATGTGGTGCGCGTGGCCGCCTCGGTCGGAGGACTGAGCGCCGCGCCGCGCGCCGCCGCCGGCACCATCGCGGTCGCCGGCTACCACACCGTCACGCTGGACGCTCCGGTCAAGGTCCGGGACGGCCGCGACTTCGTGGTCGCGGTGGAGCTCACGACGCCGGGCGGCAGGCAGCCGATCCCGCTGGAGGCGCCGTCCGCCTTGATAGCGCCGCGTGCCGGCCGCGGCCAATCGTACGTGAGCGCCGACGGCGCCGCGTGGACCGACGTCACCGCGCTGCCCGGCCTCGGAGACGCGAACGTCTGCCTCAAGGCCTTCGTCGCCGCCGCGGGGAAGGGTGACACGAAGGCGCCGGAGGCGACGCTGCGGGACGCATCGGCGACTGAGGGCGGGACGGCGAGCGTGCGCTGGACCCTCAGCGACCCGCCGTTCTCGTGCGCCAGCGCCACCATCGACCTGGACGTGCTCGACGCGCGCGGCCTCGTCATCGAGTCGCAGCGCGTCCCGGCGGTGGCGGTCGGCGAGTCGGGTACCTGGCGCTTTCGCTGCTGGCTGCCCGCCGGGGCGTACCGGCTCACGGCGCGCGCCTACGACGCGGCCGGCAACGCGCAGTTGCGGGCGGCGGACGCGGTGCTGCGCGTGACGGCGCCGCGCCGGGCCGCGCGGGCTTCCGCCGGCTTCTGAGCCGGCGCGCCGCCGGCCGCCGGCTGAGTCGGGGCCTTCGCGGAGCGGTCCGCGCCGACCCCCGCGCCGGCCGCGCCGGCTCCGCCGCGTTTGGGTACAATCGGGGGGCTCCGCCCCGTCGCCGAAGAGCTGAGGCATCGACTCGGATGCTGCAGACCAGGCGAACGGGGCTTTCGGCGTGTCCGGAGGACCATGTTCGTCGAATACCTGATGCACAGCGCAGCGTTCGCGGCGGCTGCGCCACGGTTGCGCCGCGGC
>CAIWHY010000251.1 GCA_903912585.1 uncultured Thermoleophilia bacterium
GCCAGGGTATGCCGTCCACCCCGACGACGACCTCTGGGAGTCCATCGTCGCCGCAAGCCGCGAGGCGATGACGAAGTTCACCGGCGACCCGGCGGAGATCCTCGGCGTGGGCCTGTGCACCATCCGCTGCTGCAAGACCTTCCTCAAGGCCGACGGCACGCTGCTCGAGCCCGTCATGAGCTGGATGGACACGCGCGCCTACCAGCCCTGGCTCCCGGACGATCCCGAGCTCGCCTACGCCACCACCTCGTCCGGCTACATGACCCACCGGTTCACGGGGCGGTTCCGCGACAGCGCCGCCAACAACGTCGTCCTGCAGTGGCCCATCGACACCGACACGTGGCAGTGGGACCCCGCACTGTTTGCGCAGTTCAACATGCGCCCGGAGCTGCTCGTGGAGCTGCAGATGCCGGGCGACATCGCCGGCTACGTCACCGCCGACGCGGCGGCGGCGACCGGCATCCCGGAGGGCCTGCCGGTCGTGACCACCGCCAACGACAAGGCGGTGGAGGCGCTCGGCTCGGGCTCACTCGACGAGCGCACCGCGCTCATCTCTCTCGGCACCTACATCGCCTCCATGGTGCACGGGCGTGAGAATCGCCAGGACGCGGAGGGATTCTGGACCAACTTCGCCTGCGTGCCGCACCGGTATCTCTACGAGAGCGGCGGCGTGCGCCGCGGCATGTGGACGCTCAGCTGGTTCCTCGACATGCTGGGGCCGGAGCTCGCCGCCGCCGCGGCCACCCAGGAGATCTCGCGCGAGGAGTACCTCGAGCGCGAGGCGGAGCTGGTGCCCGCCGGGAGCTGCGGCCTCATGACCGTCCTTGACTGGCTCGCCCCCACGGACAAGCCTTTCCGCAAAGGCGAGATCATCGGCTTCGACGCGCGCCACACCAGGGCCCATGTCTACCGTTCGATCCTCGAGGCCATCGCTTTGACGATGAAGGAGAACGTCGACGCCATGTGCGCCGAGCTCGGCGTCGACCTGCGCGAGATCGTCGTCTCCGGCGGTGGCGCCAACAGCCCGCTCTTCATGAACATCTTCGCCGACGTGTTCGGCGTGCCCGCCTCGCGCAACCTGGGCAGCAGCGGCGCCGGCCTGGGCTCCGCCATCTGCGCCGCCGTGGCCACTGGTGCGTATCCCGACTTCGGCACCGCTGCCGACGCCATGAAGAGGGGCCGCGAGTCATTCGCCCCGAACCTGGAGAACCACGACGTCTACCGGCGCACGAACGAGAAGGTCTACCGCGCCATCCACGACGCCACCGACCCGATCCTCGAGCAGTCCTTCTCGATCTTCCACTGACCCCCAGCCCAATCACGGACACGCAAAGGATCGCCGACATGCCACTGAGCAGAGAAGCCATCGTCGAGGGCCTGCAGCGCATCGTCGAGCCCGGCGACGTCGTCACCGACGAGCAGATCCTCGTGGAGAGCAGCGTGGACAACTTCCGCAAGCTGCAGAACATCTTCAACGTGCACACGATGCCGGTGCCGGCCGCCGTGGTCATGGCGCGGAGCACCGAGAAGGTGGTCGAGCTCCTCCGCTTCGCTGACGAGCACGGCGTCAACGTGATCCCGCGCACGGGGGCGACGGCGACCGAGGGCGGCCTCGAGAGCGCGGTCGCCGACTCCGTGATCATCGACGGCTCGGCGATGAACGAGATCGTGAGCATCGACGCCTACAACATGCAGGCGACCTGCCAGTGCGGCGTCCCGCTGCAGGTGCTGGAGGACCGCGTGCGGGAGCTCGGCCTCACCACCGGGCACTCGCCGCAGTCCAAGCCCGTGGCTCACATGGGCGGCCTCGTGGCGACGCGCAGCATCGGCCAGTTCTCGACGCTCTACGGCGGCATCGAGGACATGGTCGTCGGCCTCGAGGCGGTGTTCCCCGGCGGTCAGGTGACGCGCATCAAGAACGTCCCCCGCCGCGCCGCCGGACCCGACATCCGCCACGTCGTCATCGGCAACGAGGGCGCGCTGTGCTTCATCACCGAAGTGACGGTCAAGCTGTTCCCGTACTTCCCCGAGAACAACACGTTTCTCGGCTGGACGCTCAAGGACATGGCGACCGGCTTCGCCGTGCTGCGCGACGTGATGGTCAACGGCTACAAGCCGTCGGTGGCGCGGGTCTACGACCCGGGCGACGCCGGCCTCCACTTCTCGCACTTCGCCGCCGAGGACGACTGCGTGCTGCTGTTCATGGCCGAGGGAGCGGCGGGCATCGCCAAGGCGACGGCTGAGGGCATCCAGGCCATCGTCGACAAGCACCCCGAGTGCACGCAGGTGCCGAGCGAGTACATCGAGACCTGGTTCAACGACCTCTGCTGGGACGCGAGCAAGATCACCGCCGAGGACGAGCGCATCCGCCAGACGCGCAACGTGAATCGCACCACGGAGATCTCCGCCGACTGGAGCTCGATCAACGACATCTACCAGGCGGCGCGAGCGCGCATCATCGCCGAGATCCCCGACATCACGATGATGGGCGGCCACTCCTCCCACAGCTACATCAACGGCACCAACATGTACTTCAACTACTTCTTCAACGTGGTGGACGTGGGGCCGGAAGAGGAGACGAGCAAGTACTACCTCCCGATCATCGGCATCATCTGCGAGGAGACCCTCAAGCGCGGCGGGTCCATCGTCCACCATCACGGGATGGGCAAGGCGCGGGCGCCGTGGGTCAAGGACGAGTACGGCTCCTCCTACTACGTCCTCGAGACGCTCAAGCACGCCTTCGATCCCAACGGCATCATGAACAAGGGGACGATCATCCCGCTGTGAACGACCTGACGAGCGGCGCCGGGTGAGCGCGATGCGGATCCTCGCGTATTTCAAGGTGACCCCGGACTACGAGGCGCTCCGAGAGTCCGAGTGGAGCGCGGCCGCCGGACGGGTGCCCTCCTCCGGCGGAGGCGAGGGCACGAGTCGCGGCCCCTCCGCCGACGGAGGCGCGGGCCCCGGGCGCGGCGAACACGCCGGACCGGCGGACGGCGTCGATACCCGCTACGTGCGCCGCATCCTCGACTGCTTCGACGAGAGCGCGCTGGAGATCGCGCTGCGCCTCTCGGACGCGCTGGTCGGGCGCGGGCGCGCGGCCGGCCTGGGAGCGCTCTCCATCGGCGCGCCGGGCGCCGAGCCGCACCTCAAGACGCTGCTGGCGCTGGGCTTCGAGCGGGCGGCCCGCGTGCACACCGAGGCCGCCCTCGACTTCGCCCCGGCCGCCACGGCTGCGCTGATCGCGGCCTACGCGGGGCGCATCGATCGCAGCGATCTCCTCGTACTCGGCGCACGCAGCAGCCCCGGCGGCGGCGGCACCGTTCCGTTCCGGGTCGCGGAGCAGCTGGGGTGGCCCTGCCTCACGCAGGTGACCGAGGTGGAGCCGCTGGCGGACGGCCGCCTGCGCGTGACGCTCATGGGCGACGACGGCCTCCAGCGCCTCACCGCCCGCACGCCGTGCGTGCTCGCGGTGGGCAACGCCGTCGTCTCGCACCTGCGAGTCCCGACGCTGACGGACCGGCTCGCGGTCCGGGACAGGCAGCCGGACGTCCTTGAGCCGGCCGATCTCGGCGTCGACCTCGCGGACGTGCTTCGCCGGGAGGGCCCGAGCCTGGCCGCACTCGAGGGCATCGATCGGCACCGGGAGGGCGTCCTGATCGCAGGAGACACGCCGCGCGCCAAGGCGCAGGCCCTCTTCGACGCGCGGCTCAAGAGCCTGCTGGAGGAGCTTTGAGATTCACGGTGGTGATGGACGGGACGTCGGCCGGTGCTGCGGACGGGACGCCAGCCGGAGCCGGGGAAGGGACCGCGGACCGGACTGCGGACGGCCCGTCGGGCGGCATCCATCGACGGGCGGCGGCCCTGGGCGCGTTCCTGCGCGACGGCCTGAAGAGCGACAGCGCAGGAGCGAGCCGGGGAGCCATTGACGCGCAGCTCGCCGGCGACACCCTCGTCTTCTACTCCGACGAACGCGCGAAGGACCGGCTCGTCGCGCTTGCCCCGACGCGCGATGTCCGCCTCGTCCGGATCGAAGCGCGACGGCCCGAACGCATGGCCGCCCTCCTCAGCGCCCGAGCTGAGGGCGGCCAGACCGACCTCTTCCTCTTCGCCGGAGGTCCGGCGGGGACCGAGCTGGCGACCAGGCTGGCTTGCCGCTCGGGGGGCCAAGCGCTCAGCGAAGTGCTCAGCGCGGAGACGGCGCCAGACCGGCTCTCGTGTCGCCGCTCCATCTACTCCGGCCACCTGACGGGACGCTTCGAGCTCTCGGCGCGCCCCTGGTGCGTCGCCGTCGACCCGAGCTGGGCGGACGCCGGCGGATCCGAGACGGTCGCGCACACGATCGTGTCCGCTATCGATGAGACGGGCGGAGGCGGGCCGGATCCGTTCGAGGACCGCGAGCGGATGGAGGCGCCCTCCTCCGAGGATCTCGCCGGCAGCAGCTTCGTCGTCGTCGCCGGCAGCGGCGCCGGCGACCGTCAAGGCGTGAGGCGCATCGCGGCGGCGGCGCGCGAGATGGGCGCGACCTTCGGCGTCACGCGCCCCGTGGCGATGAACGCGTGGGCGCCGATGGACCGGCTGATCGGGGTATCGGGAGCACGCACCGCCCCCGCGCTTTGCATCGTCGCAGGGGCGTCGGGCGCTCCGGCCTTCTTCTGGGGCATCGAGAGGGCCAGCCTCATCGTCGCGGTCAACACTGACGAGCACGCGCCGATCGTGGGGGAAGCGGACCTGGTGCTCCTCGACGACGCCGTCGCCGTGCTGGAGGAGCTGGCCGCGATCGTCGCCGCCGAGCGGGAGAAGCGCTAGGCCTCGCTCGAGGTCACGGGCTGCTCAGCCGGCGCCGCCGTCTGCAGCCGCAGCAGCTCGTCCGGCGGGATGTGGCACTGGTAGGTGTGCCCGCTGACCGCCTCCTGGACCGGCGGCTCCTGGTTGACGCAGATGTCACCGAGGATGCGGTGGCAGCGCGTGTGGAAGCGGCAGCCCGTGGGCGGGTCGCTGAGGCTCGGCATGGTGCCGCGCAGGGCGATGCGCGTGCGCTTCTCGTCGAAGTTGAGCGTCGGGATCGACGACAGCAGGGCCTCTGTGTACGGATGGTGCGGCGGGTTGAAGACCTCCTCGGCGGAGCCGACCTCGATGAGCTCCGCCAGGTACATCACGCCGATGCGGTCGGAGATGTAGCGCACGACCGCGAGGTCGTGACTGATGAAGACATAGGAGACCTGCTCCTTGGTCTGCAGCTCCACGAGCAGGTTGAGGATGCTCGCCTGCACCGACACGTCGAGGGCCGAGGCGGGCTCGTCGCAGACGACCAGCGTCGGGTCGCCGGCGAAGGCGCGCGCGATGGCGATGCGCTGCTTCTGGCCGCCGGAGAGATCGGTGGGCCTCTGCATCAGGAACCGCGGCTCGACTCGCACGTCGGCCGACAGCTTGTCGACCTTGGCACGCACGGAGCCGCCGCTGCCCAGCTTGCGCACGGCGCGGGTCAGGATGGCGCGCGTGCTCCAGGCGGGATTCAGGGTCGAGTCGGGGTTCTGGAAGACCATCTGGATGGCGCGCAGCGCGTCCTGCGAGCGGCGCCCGGCCGTGGCCTTGAGCTGCTTGCCCTCGAACGTGACCGTGCCGGTATCGGGCGCGATCAGGCCGGTGACGCACTTCGCCAGGGTCGTCTTGCCGCTGCCGGACTCGCCCACGAGCCCGAACGTCTCGCCGCGTCGCAGGCTCAGCGAGACCTCGTTGACGGCGGTGAGCCTCTTGCGCCCGTCCTTGAACGTGCGGCTCATGTTACCGATCTCGAGCACATCGCCGGCGTCGGCGCCCCTCTCTTCAAGGCTGGAGGCGAGCACGGGGGTCGCGTGCGGCATGTCCGCAACCTCGGCCGAGAAGTAGCAACGCGCGTGGCGCGGTCCCTCGCCGACGGGGTTGGCGTGGTGCGGTGAGTACGCAGCAGGGTCCGCTGGAGCAGCCTCCGCGGCGGCGCGCCCCTCAGCTCCGGAGCTTCCGGGCCACGCGAAGAGGTCCGGCTCGCGGCGGACGCACACCGGTTTGACCATGGGGCAGCGGGCCGAATACACGCAGCCCTCGAGCGGCTCGCCCAGGGCAGGCAGGGTGCCGGGGATCGTCTGCAGCGCCGCGTCGGTCTTGTTCATACCGAAGCGCGGCACGCAGCGCATCAGGCCCATCGTGTAGGGGTGCCGCGGATCGGTGAAGATGTCGCGTGCCGGGCCTTCTTCGACCACGCGCCCCGCGTAGAGCACGCCGACGCGTTCGCACAGCCGCCGTACCAGTCCGAGGTTATGGGTGATCAGCAGGATCGCCGCGTTGATGCGTCCGCGCAGCTCCTCGATCAGGTCGAGGATCTCGGCCTCCACCGTGGCATCGAGGCCGGTGGTGGGCTCGTCGAGGACGAGCAGGTGGGGGTTGACCGCCAGCGCCATGGCGATGACCACACGCTGCTGCTGGCCGCCGGACAGCTCAAACGGGTAGCGGCGCAGGGTCGAGTCGGGGTCCGGGAGCGCGACGCGGCGCAGGCTTTCCCGGGCGCGCTCGAGCGCCTCGGCCTTGTTCATCCCCTCGTGGTAGCGGAAGACCTCGGCGACCTGGTCGCCGATGCGCATCGCCGGGCTGAGCGCCGTAGCGGGGTCCTGGTAGACCATGGCGATCTGCTCGCCGCGCCACTTGCGGACCGCATCCTCGCTGAGCTTGCTCACGTCCTGGCCGCCGACGAGCACCTGGCCGGCGTCCACCGTGCCGTTGGCCGCGAGGTACCGCAGGGCGGCCATGGCGAGCGTCGTCTTGCCGCAGCCCGACTCGCCCACCAGACCGTAGGCCTCGCCTTGCTCGATGCGGAGGGTCACGCCCTTGAGCACCGGCAGGTCGCGGCCGCGACGGTGGAACGTGACTTCCAGGTCGCGTACGTCGAGCGCGGCGGGTGCCGCTTCCGGCGCGTTGGCAGGTCGCTCCACGGCGCTCATTTCGAGAACACCCTTCCCAGACCGTCGGTGATCAGGTTCACGCCCACCACGAGCGAGGCGAGGGCGAGGGCGGGGAACAACACGGTCCACGGAGCGACCTGCAGGTAGATCCTCTCATTGGCGATGGTGAGGCCCCAGTCTGGCGAAGGTGGCCCCAAGCCGAAGCCGAGGAACGACAACGTCGCCGCGGTGAACACCGCGTAGCCCAGGCGGATCGTGCCCTCGACGATGATCGGCTGGGTGATGTTGGGCAGGATCTCGCGCGCCATGACGAACGCCGAGCGCTCGCCGCGCAGGCGTGCGGCCATGACGTACTCGCGCTCGCGCTCACCGATCACGGCGGCGCGCACCGTGCGACTGACCACCGGCGTGAACAGCGCCCCGATGGTGATGATGATGATGGTCAGCCCTGTACCCAGCAAGGACAGCACGAGGATCGAAGTGATGACGATCGGCAGCGCGAGCAGCACGTCGATCAGCCTCATGATGACCTCGTCCGTGTACCCCCGGTAAAAGCCCGCCACGAGGCCGATGATGCCGCCCCACAGGAGGGCGAGGATCGTCGCCAGCGGCGCGATGATGAGCACTGTGCGGGCACCGGCCATGGTGCGAGCGAGCACGTCACGCCCGAGCTCGTCGGTGCCAAACAGGTGCGCCACGCTGGGAGCCTTGAGAGAAGCCGCCGCGTCGACGTTGGTGGGGCTCTGCGTGACGTAGGCGGAAAAGAGGGCCATGAAGACCCAGAACAGCACGATGACCATGCCCGTCATGAAGGTCGGGCTGCGGAGCAGCGCCCGGACGAGGTAGCGACGCTGGCGACGCTGCTCGCGCTCTGCAGCCGCGTCGGCGTGAAGCTCCTCCGTTTGGCGGGCGGAGGCAGCGTCGGCTTGGAGTTCGAGCATCTCCGGGTCGGCATCCGGCCTCCAGCCCTCAGTCTGCAGATCAGGGTTCGGGCCGAGATTAGTGCCGTCCCCGGCCACGTCAGCCCCCCATGCGGATGCGCGGATTGAGCAGGGCGACGACGATGTCGGCGATCAGGTTGGCCACCATGTAGAGCACGGCGACCATGAGCACCGATGCCTCGAGCATCGGGATGTCATGCTGCTGCGCCGAACGGACCATGAGCTGACCGATGCCCGGATAGGCGAACAGGGTCTCGACCACCACCAGGCCTCCGATGAGCCAGCCCACCTGGCTGCCGATGACGGTGACCGTCGGCACCATGGCGTTGCGCAGAACGTGGCCGAAGATGACCCGGCGGCGCGGCAGGCCCTTGAGCACGGCGGTGCGGATGTACGGCATCGCCAGCACCTGGACAGTGCCGACGCGCGCCATGCGCGCGATGTAGCCCAGCTCGAGGAACATCAGCGGGATGGCAGGCAGTATCAGGTAGTAGAAGCGCTCGTAGAAGGGCGAACCGTCAGGCGGCAGCGCCGTCACCGGGAGCCATTTCAGCCACACGGCGAAGACCCAAAGCAGCACGACGCCGCTCACGAACTCGGGGATGACGGTCATCGACAGCGTGGAGATCGTGATCCCCCGGTCCAGCACGCTGTCTCGTCGCAAGCCCGCGAACACGCCCAGCAGGATGGCGATAGGCACGATGACCACCAAGGCGAAGCCGGCCAGCACGACCGAATAGCCGAGCGCCTTCAAGACCGTCGGCCGCACCGGTACCTTCTGGACGGGCGAAATCCCCCAGTTGCCTTCCACGAAGTGGCCGGCCCACGTGCCCCAGCGCACCACCAACGGCCTGTCTGCACCAAGCTGGTGGTTGAGGTTGTCGACCGCCTGTTGAGGAGCATAGATCCCCAGGATGGAGCGCCCCACGTTGCCGGGCAGCACCTCCGCCAGAGCGAAGATCAGCATCGACGCCAGAATCAGCGTCGGCACCATGAAGAGCAGCCGCCGTCCTATGAGGCGCAGCATCCCGGGGACCCTACGTCAGCCTATGCCAGTCGTCCGTCCGCCAGACTCACGCGGTCTTGAACGCCGCGCTGCAGTCGCAGTAGAACGAGCCCGGACCCTGGATGTTGTAGACGTTCTTCTTCTGGGTGCGCAGCTGGGTGATGTAGTAGGGCACCATGATGGGCGTGGCGTCCTGCTGCATCGTGGAGAGCTGCGTCGCGTACTGCGTGCGGGACGCCTCGTCGATGGTCGACTGGTACGAGTTGAACGCCGTCTGGAACTGCGGGTCGTTCCAGTGCGACGAGCTCCAGACGGCGCCGGGCAGGAGCATGGCCGCGGCGTAGATCCCGGGAGCCGGCCGGCTGCCCCACTCGACGATGGTCATCGGCGCGACGATCCACGGGGTGGTGGCGTAGTAGTCGGCGCCGCCCGCGTAGAACGCGGTGTAGCTGATCTGGTTGATCGTGACGTTGATATTGGCCGGCTTGCACTGCGCCTGGATGAGCTGCGCGAGCTGTGGGTTCTCGAGGTACTTGGCGACGGTCAGGGTGATGTTCATGCCGTTGGGCATGCCGCCATCCGTGAGCAGCTGCTTCGCCTTGGTGTAGTCCTGAGCGCGCACTGGCGGGGTAGGGCTTCCGGGGAAGACCGTCGGCTCCCAGAAGGTGTCGTAGCCGAGGTTGCACCTGCCCTCGTACAGCGCCTGGTTGATGGCCTTGCGGTCGAGGCAGTAGGCGACTGCCTGCCGGAGGCTCTGGCCCTTGGGATCCTTCCAGGGAGACTTGGTCGTGTTGAAGGCGACTTCGCGGATGCCCGTGCCCGGGTAGACGTCGACCCTGAGGTTGGCGTCGGCGAACAGCGCCTGCGAGCCCTGGGCGATCGTCTGCGGCTGGCAGTCGACGGAGCCGGACTGCAGCTGCAGGTTCTGGGCAGAGTTGTCCTCGACCATGATGTAGGTGAGCCCGTCGAGGTAGGGAAGCTGAGCGCCGGAAGCGTCCTTGCCCCAGTAAGTGGGGTTCTTGACGTAGGTGGCCTTCTGCTGGGCCACGTACTCCTTGAGCATGAAGGGGCCCGTGCCCACGGGGCTCTTGATGATGTCGCCGGCGTAGTTACGCGGCAGCATGGCTGCGTTGTAGTTGCCGTTGGACACCGTGTACGGGAAGTCGGCGTAGGGCTTGTCGAGGTTGAACGCGACCGTGGAGGCGTCTACCGCCTTGGTGCCGCCCGGCGAGAGGATCCCGCCCCACTGGGACTTGGCGCCGCCCGAGCCGGCCTTGGGATCGAGCAGTCTCTCGACGCTCGCCACGACGTCGGCGGCCTCGAAGGGCTGGCCGTTGTTGAACGTGAC
>CAIWHY010000252.1 GCA_903912585.1 uncultured Thermoleophilia bacterium
CTACCCGTGTCATGGGAGTCACCTTTCCAGGTTGCCGTACGGTTGAAGCCTTCCCTGAAGGACGGACTTGAAACGGGAGTAACGCGGTCCTGATTCGAGAGGCTTGCACCCTCGCGCGCGCCTGACGTAGACTCAGCGCACGATGCGTCGCCGCAGCACAAGCGAGTTGCCCCGGGAGGACCACATTGACGTACGCGCCCGCGTGCTCAGCCTCCGGGGCCTCTGCCTGCTCCTCCCCCCGCGGGGGGATGCGTAGACACCTGCGGCCTGCACGGCCATCTTTTGGGACACACCCGGTTTTGCCGCTCCATTTGACGACGACGCACGCCCTGGGAGGTGTGGGTAACTCGTGAGCAGCAGGTACATCAGGATCTTCGACACGACACTGCGCGACGGCGAACAGGCGCCGGGCGCCACCATGAACAAGGCCGAGAAGCTCGAGATCGCCCGCCAGCTCGCCAAGCTGAAGGTCGACATCATCGAGGCCGGCTTTCCGATCGCCTCGCCGGACGACTTCGAGGCCGTCAAGGCGATCGCCGCCGAAGTCAAAGGCCCGCGCATCGCCGGTCTGGCGCGGGCCATCGAGCAGGACATCCGCGTGTGCTGGGACGCGGTCAAGGTCGCGGAGACCCCGCGCATCCACACGTTCATCAGCACCAGCGAAGTGCACATGAAGTATCAGATCAAGAAGACGCCGGCCGAGGTGCTCGCCGACACGCGCGCCATGGTGAGCCTGGCGCGCGACCTGGCGGGCACGCACGCCGGCGCCGACGTGGAGTTCAGCGCCATGGACGCGAGCCGCTCCGAGGCCGGGTTCCTGGCCGAGGTGCTGGGCGTGGCCGTCGAGTGCGGGGCCACGACCATCAACGTGCCCGACACGGTCGGCTACGCCCTTCCGCTCGAGTTCGGCGACTTCATCCGCGAGCTCTATCGGCTCTGCCCGGCGCTCGCGGACGTCACCGTGAGCGTGCACTGCCACAACGACCTCGGCCTCGCCACCGCCAACTCGCTTGCCGCGGTGCGGGCCGGCGCCACGCAGGTCGAGTGCGCCATGAACGGCATCGGCGAGCGCGCCGGCAACGCCTCGCTGGAAGAGGTCGTCATGGCGATCCGCACGCGCCGCGACTCCTTCGACTGCGAGACCGGCGTCGACACCAGGGAGATCGCGCGCACGAGCCGGCTGGTGAGCACGCTCACCGGCTACCAGATCCAGCGCAACAAGGCGATCGTGGGGCGCAACGCCTTCGCGCACGAGAGCGGCATCCACCAGGCCGGCGTGCTCAGCGAGGCTTCCACCTTCGAGATCATGACGCCGGCCGACGTCGGGCTCGCCGACAACGACATCGTGCTCGGCAAGCACAGCGGCCGGCACGCGCTGCGCGCGAAGCTGGCGGAGCTCGGCTACACGCTCTCGGACGCCGACCTCCAGGACGCCTTCGCGCGCTTCAAGGAGATCGCCGACAAAAAGAAGCAGGTCACGGTCCTCGACCTGGAGGCGCTCGTGAGCGAAGAGATCCGCGAGCGCCAGGACCTCTTCACGCTGCGCAGCTTCGTGAACCAGTCGGGCTCCACCATCACGCCGACCAGCCAGGTCGAGGTGGAGGCGCGCGGCGAGCTCAAGAAGGGGCGCAGTTTCAGCAACGGCACCGTCGAGAGCGTCTTTGCCGCCATCGACGACGCCGTCGGCATCAGCGGGAGCCTGGCCGACTACCAGGTGCGCGCCATCTCCGCGGGCAAGGATTCGCTCGCCGAGGTGCGCGTGGCCGTGGAGGTCAACGGACGCTCCTTCAACGGTCAGGCAGTGAGTTTCGACTTCATGGAAGCCTCGGCGAAGGCCTACGTACGGGCCGTCAACAACGCCGCGGCTGCAGGGGAGGTCTGATGGGTTCCACGATCACCGAGAAGATCCTCGCTCGCGCCTCAGGCGCGAGCGAAGTCCACGCCGGCGACATCATCGAGGCGAAGGTCGACCTGGCGCTGGCCAACGACATCACC
>CAIWHY010000253.1 GCA_903912585.1 uncultured Thermoleophilia bacterium
CGGACGAGTCTGGCTGATCGCGGCCGTCGTCGTCCTCGCGGTCCTCCTCGCCGGCTTTGCCGCTCTGCAGCTCGCCGTGCGCGGCAAGATCGGCAGCGGCGTCCGCGCGGCCGGCATCAGCCTGCAGGGCCAGTCGCTCGACCAGGCGACGGCCACCCTGGAGCGCAAGCTCGCCCCGCGCCTCGAGGTGGCCACGCTGCAGACCGGCGCCGGAGCGCCGCTCCGCGTCGCCCTCGCGAAGCTCGGCATGAGCCTCGACGCGCGCGCCACCGCGGAGGCGGCCCTCGCGCGCGGCCGGCACCGCCTGCCCGGCGGGCTCGTGCTGTGGCTCCCCGGCGGTGGGGGAGAGGTGGCGCCGGTGCTCGCCGTGCGCGCCGCCGCGTTCAGCGCCGGGCTCGCCGCCGTCAATGCCGCCGCGGACACCGCTCCGCGCGACGCCCGGCTCACCTTCGCGGGGGGCGCGGTCAAGGTGCTGCCGTCCGCCGACGGGCGCACCGTCGACGCTCTGGCCCTGGAGCGCCTGATCAGCGCCAGCGTGGCTGCGGGCCGGCCGTTCAGCGGCCTCGTGCCGACGATGAGCGCGGCGCCGCGCGTGAGCACGGCGATGGCGCAGTCGCGCGCCGGCGCGGCCGCGACCTACCTGGCGACGCCCGTGACGCTGCGCTACCGCGAGACCTCGGTGAAGCTCACCCCGTCGGCGATGGCCGACATGCTCACCGTCAACACCGGCAGCGACGCGGCCTTCTACCCGCTCACCTTCGACAACGGGCGCGCCCGCGCCAGACTGCGGGCGCTGTTCCCGACCGCCGTGATCAAGCCGGTCGACGCGCGGTTGATCGTCCACGGCAACGGCGGCACGACGATCACTGGCAGCCGCGAGGGCCAGACCATCGACATGCAGGCCCTCGTGCGGGACCTCAACGACGCCGCCTCGGGCGGCGGCCTGCGTTCCGTGTTCGTGGCCGTCAAGCCCGCTCTGCCGGCGCTCTCGAGCGACCAGCTCGCGACCCAGGGGTTCGCGTCGGTCGGGACGCAGTTCGTCACCTACTTCGACCCGCGCAACAAGACGCGCGTCGGTAACATCGCCCTCGCGGCGCGCATCGTCGACGGGGCGGTGGTGCGTCCGGGCGCGGTCTTCTCTCTCAACGCCACCCTGGGACCGCGGACCACCAACCGCGGCTTCGACTACGCCCCCGTGATCGCGGCGGACAACGTCCTGCGGCAGGGCGTCGGCGGCGGCATCTGCCAGTACGCGACGACGCTGTTCAACGCCGTCTTCTTCGCCGGCCTGCCGGTGGTCGAGCGCCACGCGCACTCCCTGTACATCTCCCACTACCCCATAGGGCGCGACGCGACGGTGTCGTGGGGGAGCGCCGACTTCAGGTTCCGCAACGACACCGGCAAGGACATCACGGTGCGCAGCTGGGTGGACAGGGACCACGTCACGGTGGCGCTGCTGCCGAAGACGGGGCGCAGGGTGACCACCACCACCAGTACCTTCTACGATATTCGTAAGCCCGCCCACGGCAAGAAGGACCCGCGCGTGATCTACGACTCCAACCTCGGCCCGGGGATCATCCGCTGGGAACGCGGCGTCGACGGCCTCAGCGTCAAGGTGGACCGCACCGTGCGCTCGGCGGGCGGCGCGCTGCTGCTCCACGACACGTTCACGTCGCACTACGCACCGATGGACTGGATCAAGCGCGTCGGGACCTGACGCGGCGGGGCCGTGACGGCGGGGGAGAGGCGGCCGGTGCGGCTGCGCCGCGGCCGCCTCAGCCGGTCTTGGCGATGACCTGCTTGCAGACGACCTTGAGCGTGTCGAAGACGCCCTCGCCGATCACCGCGCTCGACTCCGTGACCGGCGACCCGGTGTGGTTGAGCAGCTCGTTGAGGTCCTCGACCGAGAACACGTCGCCGAGGTCGCGCTTGTTCATCTGGATGACGAAGCCGAGCTTGCTGAGGTCGTCGCCCTGGCTGAGCAGGTTGTCCCACAGGTTGAGGTAGCTCTCGACGTTCTCGTCGAGCCTCGTTATCTGCGAGTCGGCGACGAAGATGACGCCGTCGACGCCCTGCAGCACGAGCTTGCGGCTGGCGTTGTAGTAGCTCTGCCCGGGCACCGTGTAGAGGTGGAAGCGCGTCTGCATGCCCTTGACGGTGCCGAGCGTGAGGGGCAGGAAGTCGAAGTAGAGCGTGCGCTCTTCCTCGGTCGCGATGCTCACGAGCTTGCCGCGCGCCTCGGGGTTGATCTTGCGGTGGATGTACTGCAGGTTCGTCGTCTTGCCGCACAGTCCGCAGCCGTAGTAGACGATCTTGTAGTTGATCTCGCGCGCGGCGAAGTTGATCAGCGGCATCCAGGCGCCCTCACACGTCTTTGAAGAGGTCGTCGATGGCAGTGCCGGCCGAGCTCTCGAAGTCGGCGTCCATGGTGGGGGTCGTGCCGTCGTCCGGGCCGTCGAAGATCTGGCGCAGCACCTCGATGGCGCGCTGCGTGTACAGCCGTACCTTGCCCACCTGCGTCTCGCGCCCGAACGTGACGATGAGAAGCACCTGCTCGTTGACCTGGGAAACGTGCAGGTTGAGCGCGCTGCCCTCGTGGAAGAGCAGCGTGAACTCGTTCTCGTCGAGGATCCGGGCGAGCTGCTGCGTGGCCGCGAAGGAACTGGCGGCGAGCGAGGCGAGCGAGAGCGTCTCGGGGTGATACGTGTCCGAGGCCGTGGTGATCGGCTGGCCCGAGGTGCTGATGAGGGCGAGGAAGCTGGAGCCCGAGACTTCCTTGAGCTTCTGCAGAAGGTCGTCGCAGCGGTCCAGCTGCCGATCGTTGATGACGAGTCCCTTGCGCCGCGCCACGCTGTTCCCCCCGGAGTGGTTCCGTTGCCTGCGAAGTATACCAGCCCGCCTCCGCCAACTCTCTATCGACGTTCTCGGGCGCGAGCATGAGGCCGCCCGCGCGCATCCCGTGCCGCACGGCTCCCGCAAGCGCCGCCGGGCGCGCCCCTCGGGCAGGACTCCCATCGGCCGCTGCGAACCTTCGTCTGCACGGCAACGACGACCGCGAGCGGACCCAGGAGCACGGCATGACCCTCAAGGGTGACCTCAGCGAGCTCCCGCTCTCGGACCTCATCGAGATGACGGCACTGGGCGGCAAGACCGGCAGGCTTCTGATCAGCTTCCCGGACGGCACGCTCGCCGGCAGGCTCGACTTCCGCAGCGGGAGACTCGTGGACGCCGCCCGTGGAGAGCTCGTCGCGGAGAAGGCCTTCTACGCCCTGCTCGCCGTCGAGGAGGGCTCGTTCGAGTTCGACGGGGACGCGCCGGTCGGCGAGGGAGACGAGTTCCTCCCGGCGCGTGCGCTGCTCATGGAGGGCATGCGCCGCCTCGATATCGTGGACCGTCTCCGCGGCCGCTTTCCGGCGCCGGCGCTGGTGCGCCTTCTCGGCGGAGACGCAGGGGACGACGCCGAGGCGAGCGTGCTCGCCTACCTCGGCCCGGGATCCCGCCGGCTCGGCGACATCGTGGCCGGCGTCCTGGTGCGCGGAGACCACGACGAGTACGACGCGCTCCTGGCCGTGCAGCGTCTCGCAGGCCGGGGCGTGGTGCGCGTCGAAGTCCCCGGTGAACCGGCCTGGTCGGCCGAAGGGCCTCAACCTGAACTTGAACGTTGAGGACGGGTCGGGTAGCATTCGCCTGCCAGCCCTCCACCCACCGACAGGAGTCGCGCCATGGACGACATCGTCGACCTCGTTTCCCGGTCTGACGACGACCTGCGTGCCCTGGTCGCCGAGTTCGAGGCCGAGGAACGTGAGATCTCGCGCCAGCGCCGCATCCTTCAAGGCAAGCTGGACATCCTTCGCGCCGAGCTCGTGATGCGGCTGCAGCGGCGCCACAACAAAGGCGAGTCCGTGATCTCGGCCGACGACGTGGCCGGCCTCTCACGCATCCTCGCCGGCAAGATGCCGGAGGCTCCCGTGGAGCCCGCGCCCGACGAGGGCGGCCCCGCCGAAAAGGGCCCCGGGGGAGACTGACGTGTTCTGCCCCGAGTGCGGCATCCGGAACTCGGAGGGCGCGAGTTTCTGCGTGCGCTGCGGCGCCAGCCTCATCGCCGAGCAACCCGAATCGGCGACCACGATGAGCTACGTCCCGGGCGACGACGACGCCGACGCCAACGCTCTCGCCGTCGTGGCCGGCGACGAGGCCTGCCTCGTGTTTCGCAGCGGCGGCGGTCGCGCCGGCGAGACGTTCCCGCTGCGCGCCGACAGGATCACCATCGGGCGGCACCCGGACGCCTCCATCTTCCTCGACGACGTGACCGTCTCGCGCGACCACGCCGTGGTGCTCAGGGAGGGCGAGGGCTGGGTCATCGTCGACGAGGGCAGCCTCAACGGCACCTACGTCAACCGCCGCCGCGGCGAGCGCACGATGCTGAGCGACGGCGACGAGATCCAGATCGGCAAGTACAAGCTGACCTTCCTCGTGCCGTGACCGACACCGCTGAGCTCCTGTTCGACGTCGGCGGCGAGAGGCTGCTCACCATCGGCTCGGTGGTCGAGCGCCTGCACGGCGAGTTCCCGGACATCAGCGTCAGCAAGCTGCGCTACCTCGAGGAGCAGGGCCTCGTCACGCCGCGGCGCACCAAGTCGGGCTACCGGCTGTACTCCCAGGACGACTTCGGGCGGCTGGTGCGCGTGCTCGCCATGCAGCGCGACGAGTACCTGCCGCTCAAGGTCATCAAGCGCGAGCTCGAGCGCAGTCCCGCGAGCCCGCTCTCGTCGGCGCGTCAGAGCCTGAGCAAGACGGTCCTGCTCGGCGTGGGGGAGCAGCGCGAGTACACGGCCGAGGAGCTCCAGCAGATGACCGGCGCCGATTCCACGCTGCTCGGGGAGCTCGAGGAGTACGAGCTCGTCAGCGCCCACCAGGTGAGCGGCGTGCGCCGCTATTCGGAGACGGACGCCGGCATCGTCGGCGCCGCCGCCCAGCTGGCCCTTCTCGGGCTGCGGCCCAAGAACCTGCGCGTCCTGCAGAGCGCAGTCGATCGCGAGGTGGGCCTCATCGAGCAGGTCCTCCTGCCGGCCCTGAAGTCCAACCGTCCGGAGCGCCGCCGCGAAGGGCTCGAACAGCTCGACGACATCATCCAGGCGACGACGCAGCTCCGGCAGCTGCTGCTCACGCGCGGCGTGCGGCGCCTCGCCGGCGGCCGCAGCGGCCGCTGACCAAGTAGACACACCCATGACCGACGGTCGCATCGACCTCGCCAAGCACGTGCGCGACATCCCGGATTTCCCCAAGGAAGGCATCCTCTTCCGCGACATCATGCCGCTCCTGCAAGACCCCGTGGCTCTGCGCGAATCGGTCGACCGCATCATCGAGTACGGCACCGGCAAGCACATCGACATGGTGCTCGGGGCCGAGGCGAGAGGCTTCATCCTCGGCGCCGCGGTGGCCTACGGCCTCGGCGCCGGCTTCGTCTGCGCGCGCAAGCCCGGCAAGCTCCCGTATCGCACGATCTCGGCCGAGTACGACCTCGAGTACGGCACCGACAAGCTCGAGGTCCACGAGGACGCCATCAAGCCGGGCCAGAACGTGCTCGTGCACGACGACCTCCTGGCGACCGGCGGCACCGCCAAAGCCAAGATCGAGCTCGTGGAGAAGCTCGGCGGAATCGTCGTCGGTTGCGCCTTCCTGATCGAGCTCACGGCCCTCGAGGGCCGTGCCAAGCTCGAGGGCTACGACATCTTCAGCCTCATCACCTACTGACGACGCCCGGCCGGCTGCCGGGAGCGGCGCACGCCGCTGGTGCGCCTGCCACGCACGAACTTGCGCAATCCTCTCTGCTCTCGCGAGCCTGGCCACATGCCTCTCAGCTTGCCCGCTCTGCGCCGCGCCGGCGTAGTTCCCGGAGTCCTCTTCGGGGGGAGGGGTGGACGCGTCCTCGACCGACCCGGCGTCACGCGCGCTCGAGAACGCTTGTGACCGGATCGAGCGCTTTCCTCGGGCGCCGACTGCGCCGGGCGCAACTCCGCGCGCCGCATGCCGGCGACTCACCCCGGGTGGCGTCCCGTGGAGTGAGGCCAGGAGCAGGTCGCGTCACGATCCGCCGCATCGGCCGGCCCCGCAGGGAAGAGGGCGGCCGCGGCGAGGTGACGCTGCAGAGCCGGCCGTCGCTCGGCCTCTAGCTTTACATAACGGAGATTATCGTGCGTTACCGTCGAGCTCGGCGCCAGGAGAGTCAACGATACCCAGGCCGGCTGCGAACCCTCGAAGGCGGCGCCGTCGCCCCGCCAGGCGTAGCCTGCCGAGCCTGCCGGCGCCTTCCCGCCTGCTACCAGCGCCGCCCGAGATACTGCGGCGACGACGGCAGCTCCCGCACGCAGGCGCTGAGGAACTCGGTGATCGGCGGCCGCACGTCTGCCGACTGCAGCTGCACTTCATCAAGGAACGCGGCGCTCAGGACCTTCTCGTCGCTCGGCTCCGGCGTAGACTCCTTCGGAGCCGAGACCTCGAACACCAGATGCACCACGTGCTTCACGTAGTCGGGATCCGGTGAGATCGACTCGACGATCGCCAGCAACTTGGAGACGCCGACGCGCATGCCGAGTTCCTCGAGGAACCCGCGCTTGAGGGCGTCCGCTAGAGTCTCTCCGAAGGTGACACCGCCGCCGGGCAGCAGCCAGTAGCGCTCGTCAGCGTGGCCTTGCTCGACCATGAGCATGCGTCTCTCCTCGACGAGCAGACCTGCGACTCTGATAGTAGGCTTGTCGATGCCCGGTTCTACGTCCGGGGCCGGATCGCGCCGTGCGCCTGCCTCTGCGTTCATCGCCTCTCCCCCGTGCCGCTGGAGCCAAAGCCCCGCCCTCCGCGGGCAGTATCCTGCAATTCGTCTGCGCGTGCCAGCGAAGCGCCGGCGAGCGGAAGCAGCAGGAGCTGCGCGATGCGATCGCCGACGCAGACCTCGAAGGGCTCATCGAGGTCCGTGTTGAGCAGGATGACGCGCAGCTCGCCGCGATAGCCCGGGTCGATGAGGCCGGGAGAGTTGACGATGGAGATGCCGTGCCGGGCGGCAAGCCCCGAGCGCGGCAGCGTCAGTGCCGCGAGGCCCGGCGGAAGCCCGAGGGCGATGCCGGTGCCGATCACGGCGCGGCGGCCGGGAGGCAGCGTTGCCGCCTCCGCCGCGTACAGATCGAAGGCGGCGTCGCCGTCGTAGGCGCGCTCCGGCACGCGGGCGTCGGGCGAGAGCAGCTTGACCGGCACCACGAGGGCGGCGGCGCCGCTGCCGCACGAGCCGGGCGCCACGAGCTCAGCGCACATCCGGCGGCCCCTGGCCATCCTCGGCCTCGGCGTCATCGCCCGCGAGGCCCTCGGCCTCTGTCGGGCTGCCTGCGTCATGCGCTCCCTCGTCGACCTCCGCCGTCTGGGCTTGGTCGACCTCCGCCGTCTCGGCCTGGTCCTCCGCCTCCCGCACGTCCACGCGGAAGCGCGCATACCGGCCCGCTTCGCTCACCGGGAGCAGCGCCTCGAAGACCACGCCGTCGGCGGTGTGCTCCTCGCGGACGTCGCTGGCGACCCCGCGCAGGCGATGCATCTCCCCCGCCGCCGAGTACGGGAACAGGAGGCGCATCGGTCGCAGGGCGCGGTCGAAGAACGCCGCCAGGCGCTCCTGGAGCTGGCCGAGGCCCTCGCCGCGCATCGCGGCGACGAACTCGGCTTCGGGGTAAAGCGCCCGCAGGCGGATCAGCCTGCCTTCCTCTACCCTGTCGATCTTGTTGAACACGAGGATGCGCGGCGCCTTGGAGCCCAGCATCTCGAGGACTTCGGCGACCGTCTGCTCGCGCGCCCCGATCTCCGCCGGCTCGAGCGCGGCGTCGGCGACGACGAGCACCACGTCGGCGAGCGTCGTCTCCTCGAGCGTGGACGCGAACGCGTCCACCAGGCTGTGGGGCAGCTTGCGGATGAAGCCGACGGTGTCGGTGAGCACGTAGTCCCGGTCGCGGTAGCGGTACGAGCGCGACGTCGGGTCGAGCGTCTCGAAAAGCCGGTCGCGCACCGAGACGTCGGCGTCGGTGAGGGCGTTGAGCAGCGTCGACTTGCCGGAGTTGGTGTAGCCGGCGAGCGCGATCAGCGGGACGGCGGAGCGCAGGCGCCGGGCGCGCTGCGTGCGCCGCGTCTTGGCCAGGTGATCGATGCGTGCGCGCAGCGTCTGGATGCGCTTGCGCACCACGCGGCGGTCGACCTCGAGCTTGGTCTCGCCGGGGCCGCGCATGTCCACCCCGGCGCCGAGCCGCGAGAGGATGAGCCCTTTACCGCGCATCCGCGTGAGCTCGTACTCGAGCTGGGCCAGATGGACCTGCAGCGTGCCCTCGAGCGAGTGTGCGTGCCGGCTGAACACGGTGAGGATGAGCTCGGTGCGGTCGAGCACGTCGACGTCGACCACGTCGAGTACCGCGGCGACCTGGGCAGGCGTGAGGTCGTCCTCGCAGACGGCCACCGTGGCGCCGGTCTCCTGCACCATCGTCTTGAGGTCCTCCATCTTGCCTTTGCCGAGGTAGGAGCGGGCGCTGGGCGTGGCGCGGCGCTGCACGACGTCGGCGAGCCAGTCGATGTCGGCCGAGCGCAGGAGCTCCTTGATCTCGTCGAGCGGCTGCTCTTCGCCGGGTTCGCCGTGGCTCGAGGGCATCACGGCGAACACGACGGCGCGCGGCCGCGTGGCTGTGGCGCCGGTCTCGAAGCCGGGGGCGTCGAGGCTCATGATGTTGCCCCTACAGCCGTACCCGCTCCTCGATGCGGCGCACGGCTTCCTGCAGACGGTCGTCCGGGACCGTGAGAGACAGCCGCACGTAACCCTCGCCGCAGGCACCGTAGGCGGCCCCCGGCGTGACCACCACGTCCGCCTGCTCGAGCACCTGCTCGGTGAAGCTCGCGGACGTGTAGCCGTCGGGCACCGGCACCCACAGGTAGATCGTGCCCTTGGGCGGCGTCACGCGCATGCCGATCGCGCGCAGCGCCTCGACAAGCAGGTCGCGGCGGCGCTGGTAGACGGCGCACATGTCGGCGACGCACTGCTGCGAGCCCGTGAGCGCCGCCACACTGGCGCGCTGCACGGCGGCGAACATGCCGGAGTCCATGTTTGTCTTGAGGCGCCAGAAGGCGTCCACGAGGTCCGCGCTGCCGACCACCGCACCCGAGCGCCAGCCCGTCATGTTGTAGCTCTTGGAGAGGCTGAACATCTCGACGCCCACCTCGCGCGCGCCGGGCGTCTGCAGGAAGCTGGGAGCGACGTAGCCGTCGTAGGTGATGTCGGCGTAGGCGTTGTCGTGCACGACCACGAGGTCGTGGGCGCGTGCGAAGGCCACGAGGCGGGCGAAGAAGTCGTCCTCGATCACAGCGCCGGTCGGGTTGTTGGGGTAGCTGACGAAGATCATGCGGGCGCGCTTGAGATCCGCGCCGCTGATCGCCTCGAGGTCGGGCTGGAAACCGCGGGCGGCGCGCAGCGGCAGCGGGACCGCGGCGCCGTCGGCAAGCATCGGGCCGGTCACGTACACCGGATACCCCGGGTCGGCGGCGAGCGCGACGTCGCCGGGGTCGAGCAGGGCGAGGCAGACGTGGGCGATGCCCTCTTTGGCTCCGAGCAGAGGGACGATCTCCGTGGCCGCGTCGAGCGCCACCCCGAAGCGGGAGTCGTAGAACGAGGCCACCGCCTCGCGAAAGGCGGGCTCGCCCTGGTTGCTCGGGTACTGGTGCGTAGTGGGGTCCGCGGCGGCTTGCGCCAGGGCGCCGACGACGCGTGCCGGCGTCGGCAGGTCCGGATCGCCGATGCCGAGGCTGATGACGTCGCGTCCGGCCGCCGTGCGCTCGGCGATCTTGCGCTCGATCCCGGCGAACAGGTACGGCGGCAGGCCCTGCACGCGCCGCGAGAACCTCATCGGGCTCCAGTGGTCGATGGCGTGGTGGGCCGGCTGCCGCTACTCGAGGTGATCGAGAAACTCCTGAGAGAGGTCGCCGTGGTAGATCTCCTCGGCCGGACCGGTCATGAACACCCGCCAGTCCGGCTTCACGTCCATCACCAGCTTGCCGCCGGGAAGTTCCACGGTGACCGGCGACACGCACTTGCCCGTGCGCACGAGCGCTACGGCAGTGGCCACCGCGCCTGTGCCGCAAGCCCGGGTCTCCCCCACCCCGCGTTCCCAGACGCGCACCTTGGCGTCGTGCTCGCCGAGGACCTTGACGAACTCGACGTTGGCCTTGCGCGGGAAATGCCTGTGCTCCTCGATCACCGGCCCGATCTCGTGCAGCGGGACCAGTTCGAGGGGCCACGGCGACTGGATCACCGCGTGCGGGTTGCCGACGTCCACGAACGTGAACGTGAAGCTGCGCCCCGCCGCGTGGAGCGACTCTTCGACGCACTCGCCTTCGAAGCCGGCGAGCTTCTCGCCGCCGAAGCGGGCGATGCCCATGTCCACGGTGACCATGTAGCCGTCTCCCACCTTGGGGACGATCGGGCCGGCGAGGGTCTCGAGGACCATGGTATCGCCGGTCACGGAGCCCTCCATGCGCAGCTTGCGCGCCACCATGCGCACGCCGTTGCCGCACATCTCGGCCTCACTGCCGTCGGGGTTGAAGATGCGGACCTCGAAGCGGTCCGCGCCGGTGCCGGGCCCCATGACCAGGATGCCGTCGGAGCCGACGCCGAGATTGCGGTCGCAGAGAAGCTTGACGCGCGCCGGCGTGAGCTCAAAGGGCAGCTCTTCGCGGTGCAGCACGATGTAGTTGTTGCCGAGGCCCTGCCACTTCGAGAAGCGGACCTTGCCGAGGCCTTGCCACCTGGCCTGCTCCACTTATGACCCCCTGGAAGAAGATCCGGCCGGCGCCACGGCCGGCTGGAGGCCACATCCTACCATGGGCTCACGCGAGGAGGCCGAGGACGGCCGCGGTGAGCTCGTCGGCGCCGCGGCCGGCGACGGGGACGAGCGCCGCGTCCGGCAGCTTGCGCATCCAGGTGAGCTGGCGGCGCACGAGGGCGCGCGTGCGCGACTTCATGCGCCGCGCCGCGTCCTCGAGGCTCATGGCGCCGTCGAGCACCGCGCAGAGCTCGGCGACGCCGATCGCCTGCAGCACCGTCCGCGAGAACGAGCCCGCGGCGCGGGCGGCCGCGACTTCGTCGAGCGCGCCCGCCGCGAGCATGGCGTCGACGCGGCGGTCGATGGCCGCCTTGAGGCCCTCGCGGTCCTCGTCCGGGACGAGTGCCACGAGGCGATGCGGGTAGCGCTCGGCCGGCCGCCAGAGACGGTCGCGTTCCGCGACCGCCAGCGGCCGGCCCAACTCGCCGACCGTCTCGAGGGCGCGGATCACCCTGCGGGGGTTCCGCGTGTCCAGGCGCGCGCAGGTGACCGGGTCGCGCGCCTCCAGCTCCGCCACGACTTCGCGCGGATCGCGCGCCCAGCGCGCTTCCAGAGCGGCGCGCAGGGCTGGATCGCCCTCCCCGCCGGGGAACTCGAGGTCGCCGAGCGCGGCCCGCAGGTACAGTCCGGATCCGCCCTCCACCACCACGCGCCGCCCACGCGCACGCAGGCCGTCGATGACTTCGTGCGCGCGGCGCGCGTACTCGGCGGCCGTGAACTCCTGCTGAGGCGCGACGAAGCCGACGAGGTGCTGCGGCAGGCGCGCCCTCTGCGCGGCGTCGGGCTGGTTGGTGACGATCGCCAGACCGGCGTAGACCTGCATCGAGTCGGCGACGACGATCTCGGCGCCCAGCAGTTCCGCGAGGCGAAGAGCCACCTCGGTCTTGCCCAGCGCGGTGGCGCCGAAGAGGGCGACCACCGGGGCGGCCTCAGCCATCGACCTCGCCGGTCTCCTCGGGGAGCTCGCCGCTGCGCTCGCCCTCGCAGTAGCGAGTGACGGTGAACCGCCTCAGCGAGAACTGCTCATCGGGCCGGATGCCGGCCTTCTGGAGCGCGATGTCCACCTGTTCGGCGGCGGTGGCGATGCCCTCGAGGTCCGGCAGCAGCACCCCCCGCCGGTAGCCTGCGGCGACGATCACGCCGTACACCCGCGGATCGAGGTCCCCGAGAGCGCAGGGCTCGCTCGCGCTGAGCACGTCGACCGAGCAGGCGAGCGCCGCGAGCTCGTGCGCGCGCACGGCGGCGAAGCGGGGGTCGTCGAAGGCCGCCGAGCGAGCGTTGCGGGCGATCTCGGAGCCGAGGTGCGGCTCGGCAGGCTCCAGGGTACCGATGCAGCCGCGCAGCTGTCCGTCCTTCTTGAGCGACACGAAGCAGGCAGCACGGCGCGAGTACAGCGCGTCCCCGGGGGCGTCCGGGACGGGCCTGCCGCTCACGAGGCACTCGACGCAGCTGCGCGCGTAGTCCGCCGGACCCTCGGGCTCACAGGCCTGGTCGCTCACGCCTCGGCCGCCGCGTCCGCCTTCCCGCCGGGCGCGGGTCCGAAGCGCGCGACCACGTAGCCGACACCGAACGGGCCCTCGTAGCTGAGTACCTGAGGATCGACGAAGGCGTCGTCGCCGAGAAAGCCGCCGAGCGCGATGAAGCTGCGCAGGCCGCACTCCGCGGCGCCCTCGAGCAGGATCGGGTCGATGCGCGTAAGCCCCGCGAAGTCGCCGCTGCCCATGAGCTGCACGACCTCGTCGTCGAAGAGCTTGCCGCGCGGATCGTAGGGCGCCGGCGCCTCGTGCGTGAGCGCGTGCGAGAGGTCGCCGGAGGCGACGAAGAGCGTGTCGCGGCCGAGTTCCTCCGCGCAGCGCCGGACGAGCTGGCCCAGATGCCGGTGCTCGGCGTAGGAGTTGACGATCGACAGCGACACGATGGTCTGCGGCTCGATGAAGCTCAGCGGGACCATGACGCCCCAGTCCAGCACGTCGCTGTCGTCCGGCACGAGCTCGAGCTTTGGGTAGTCGCCGGCGAGCGCCAGCAGCAGTTCCGCGAACGGGACGTCGTTGTCGTAGGAGAACGCCGCCTCCGGGCGCCGGAAGCGGCCGAAGTCGCCGCGCAGGCGCCGGGAAGTGCGCACGACGTGCGTGTTGCCGTAGCCCTCGCTGTGCGGCGAGATGACGACCACCGTGTCGGGCTCGCCGACCGACGCCGCCAGGCGCTGCATGGCGCGGACGGTCTGGGCGACGCGCGCCCGGGATTGACCGCCGACCTCGGGGATCAGCAGCGGAGGATGAGGGCAGATGCACCCTTGCATGCCTTCACCTCCTCGATGTGGCCGTTGCGACCGTGCCCCGAAGGGTGGTCGAAGTCGCTGCGGTGACCTCGACTTCAACTATAGCACCGGCTTCGGCCGGCCCGGACAGGTTGACCGTCACGTTCTGCCGCGAGCGTCCGCGCAGGAGCGAACCGTCACGGCTGGCGCCCTCGACGAGCACCTCGGCGCGGCGCCCGACCCAGGCGCGGTGGCTCTTCAGCGCCAGCCGCTGGGTCGCCGCGATGAGGCGCTCCACGCGCTCGCGCTTGACCTCGGCCGGCAGCTGACCGGGAAGGTCGGCGGCGGCGGTGCCCAGGCGCGGCGAGTACACGAACGTGTATGCCGCGTCGAACGCCGCCGCCTCGACGAGAGCGAGGGTCTGGGCGAACTCCTCCTCACTCTCCCCGGGGAACCCTGCGATCAGGTCGGTCGTGATGCTCACCTCCGGCACGGCCTCGCGGAGGGCGCGCACGCGGCCGAGGAACCAGTCGGCGGTGTAGCCGCGCCGCATCGCCGCCAGGATGCGGTCGGAGCCGGCCTGCGCGGGCAGGTGGACGTGCTCGCACACGCGGGGCGACTCGGCGATGGCCGCCACGAGCTCGTCCGAGAGGTCCTTGGGATGAGAGGTCATGAAGCGGACGCGCTCGAGGCCCTCGACGGCGTCGAGCGCGCGCAGCAGCGCCGGAAAGGGCGGCCCGTCCGCAGAAGGACTCGGCGGCTCTCCCGCGGCGGCGCGGGATGTGAGGTCGAGGCCGTAGGCGTTGACGTTCTGCCCGAGCAGCGTGACCTCGCGCACGCCTTCGCCGACGAGGCGGTGCACCTCCGCGAGGAGGTCCGCGAGTCTCCGGCTGCGCTCCGGACCGCGAACGTAGGGCACGATGCAGTAGGAGCAGAAGTTGGTGCAGCCCGACATGATCTGCACCCACGACTGGAAGGGCCGTTCGCGGCGCGCCGCGAGTTCGCCGCTCATCGCCGCGCCATCCTCGAAGTACCCGCGCACCGCCGGCAGCGCGGAAGCTTTGTTGCCGGCCGAGTCAGCCGACTTCACCGCCGCGTCCGCCGGCTCCACGGCCGCGTCCAGAAGGTCGCCGAGGTGGTGGAGGTTCTGCGGGCCGACGGCTCCGTCGACGAACGGGAAGCGGCGGAAGAAGTCGTGCTGCTCGGCCTGCGGCAGGCAGCCCGTGACCAGCACGATCCGCCCGGGATCCTCGCGTTTGAGCCGGGCGGCGGTGCCAAGGTGCCCGGCCAGCCGGTCGTCGGCGCTCTTGCGCACGGTGCAGGTGTTGTACACCAGAACGTCGGCGCCGTCGGGCGCGCCCACACGCTCCAGGCCGCGCCCCTCGAGCAGGGCGCAGATGCGCTCCGCATCGTGCGCGTTCATCTGGCAGCCGAAGGAGCGCAGATAGTACGTTCGCATCGTGTGGGCGCCCGTCGCGCCGCCGCGCCTACTTGGCGATGTCGACGGCGCGGCTCTCGCGGATGACCGTGACGCGGATCTGCCCCGGGTAGTCGAGCTGGTCCTCGATGTCCCTGGCGATCTCGCGCGCGAGCAGCGCGGTGGCGTCGTCGTCGATCTCGCCCGGCTTGACCATCACGCGGACCTCGCGCCCGGCCTGCATCGCGAAGCAGCGCTCCACGCCCTTCTTGCTCTCGGCGATGCGCTCGAGCGACTCGAGGCGCTTGACGTAGTTCTCGAGCGACTCACGGCGGGCGCCGGGACGAGCCGCCGAGATGGCGTCGGCCGCCTGGACCAGCACGGCCTCCACGGTCTGCGGCTCGATGTCCTGATGGTGCGCGTGGATCGCGTGACAGACGCTCTGCGACTCGCGGTACTTCTTGCAGAGCTGCTGCGAGATGACGGCGTGGGAGCCGTCGACCTCGTGGTCCACGGCCTTGCCGATGTCGTGCAGGAGGCCGGCACGCTTGGCGATCCTGACGTTGGCGCCCAGTTCGGCCGCCATGATGCCGGCGAGGTGGGCGACCTCGACCGAGTGATTGAGGACGTTCTGGCCGTAGCTCGTGCGGTACTTGAGACGCCCGAGGACCCTGACGAGCTCGGGCGCCACGCCGTGCACGTTGGTGTCGAAGCAGGCCTGCTCTCCGGCCTCTTCCATTGCCGCCTCGACCTCGGCCTTCGCCTGGCCGTACATCTCCTCGATGCGCGCCGGGTGGATGCGGCCGTCGGCGATGAGCTTGGTGAGCGTGAGGCGCGCCGTCTCGCGGCGCACGCCGTCGAAGCCCGAGAGCACCACGGCCTCGGGCGTGTCGTCGATGATGAAGTCGATGCCGGTCGTGTTCTCGAGGGTGCGGATGTTGCGTCCCTCGCGCCCGATGATGCGGCCCTTCATGTCGTCGGAGGGCAGGTGGACCACCGAGACGGTGGTCTCGGCGACGTGGTTGGCGGCGGTGCGCTGGATGCTCAAGGAGAGGATGTTGCGGGCGCGGCGGTCGGCCTCGTGCCGCGCCTCCTCCTCGACTTGACGGACGAGCTTGGCCATGTCGTGGCGCGCTTCTTCCTCAGTCTGCTTGAGGAGGGCGTCCTTGGCCTGCGCCGCGCTCATCCCGGAGATGCGCTCCAGCTGGATCATCGCCTCTTCGTGCGCGCTGTGGATCTCGTCGGCCAGCTTCTGCGTGTTGACGTCACGATCGCGCAGCGACTGCTCGCGGCGCTCGAGATCGGCCGCCCGGGAGTCGAGCTGATCGTCTCGCTGGAGCTGGCGCGCCTCCGCCTTGCTGAGCTCCTCACGCCGGTCGCGCAGCTCGCCCTCGACCTCGGCGCGGACCCTGTGAACCTCTTCCTTGGCCTCGAGCCGGGCTTCTTTGAGCGTGGCGTCCGCCTCGCGCCTGGCGTCCTTGAGGAGTCTCTCCGCCTCGCGCTCGGCGCTGGCCATCTTCGTCGAGGCCAGATTGCGCCGGACCAGGTAGCCGACGGCCCCGCCGATCACCAGTCCGACCAGTCCAACGACTACGATATACACGGCTGTCATCATCGGTTCCCTTCGCAGGTCACGCGGCACACAAAAGGCCGGGCAACGCGCCCGGCCAGTGCCACGCTCGCACGTACCAGCGATGCAGGGACTGTAGCTGTGTCAGCGTCCAGGGGTCGGGACGGATGTCAGGACGCGTAACCTCCCAAAGCTTCCATGTTGACCCCTGGTTCGATCGATTCAGCCGTTCGGCGCCGGAACGCCGTTTGCATCGCCATGCAGAGCGAGAGTGAAATGCACAAAGCACACGCACACGTCGCGCACAGCGATAGTAGGCGATGGACTCGGCCAAAGTCAATTCGGAGCCCGGCAGTCCGGCTTCGTCGTCGCGCCGGCCGTCGAACGGCGCGCGCAGCCTCCATGGTGCCCCCCGAGCAGCCTCGGCGGTCGCCTGCGCGACCGGGATCAGCCGTCGTCCGCCGGGCCGCTCGCCCCGGTCCACTCGCGGACGGCACGGTACGCCAATCCACTCGCGAAGCCGCGGCGCAGAAGGACCTGATAGGCCCGCCGCCGGGCCGCTTCCAGCGGCGGGCGCGGCGGGCCTTTGGCCGTCAGGACGGCGAGCGCACGCGCGTACTCGGCGTCCTCGTCGCCGCCGGCGTCGGCGGAGCCGACGGCGGCATCGATGACGGAACCGGCGACGCCCAACTCGGCCAGCCCCCGGCGGATGCGCTGGGAGCCCCAGTGCCCGAGCGTACGCTTGTCCGCGACGTAGCGGCGCGCGAACTCGGCGTCGTCGAGCAGGCCTTCGTCCGCCAGGCGCTCGAGCACGGTGTCGACGACGGCCTCGTCGTGCTCCTTCTGCAGGAGGCGACGGCGCAGCTCCGCGCGGCCGCGGGCGCGGTGCCCCAGGAGCCGGTAGGCATCGGCGAAGGCGCGCTCGCCGGACGCCTGGGCCTGCATTTGCAGCAGGCTTTCATCGTCGAGCTCTCGCCCCTTGTAGAGGCGCCAGCGCGCCACCAGCGACTCGCCGACCGCGCACAGATACTCGCCGTCCACGTGGACGGCGATGCGGCCGCCCTTCGTGGCGCGGAGCGCGGTGACGACGGGCATGTCTGCGTCCTAGAGGACCTCGCCCGTGACCGGATCGACGCCCACCGGCACGGCGTCCGCAGCAGCAGGCTTGGCGGCGACAGGCGCCGTCGCTCCTACCGACACGAGAGGCAACCCCGCCTTCTCGCGGATCTGCAGTTCGATCGCGTCGGCCATGTCGGGGTTCTCCTTGAGAAACACCTTGGCGTTGGCACGGCCCTGGCCGAGGCGCTCGTCGTTGTAGCTGAAGAAGGCTCCGCTCTTGGCGACCACGTCGTGCACGACGCCGAGGTCCAGCAGCGTGCCTTCGCGGGAGATGCCCTGGCCGTACATGATGTCGAACTCGGCCATCTTGAACGGCGGCGCGACTTTGTTCTTGACGACCTTGACGCGCACGCGGTTGCCGACCGCCTCGGTGCCGTCCTTGAGCGTCTCGATGCGGCGGATGTCCAGCCGGATCGTGGCGTAGAACTTGAGCGCCTTGCCGCCGGTGGTGACCTCCGGGTTGCCGAACATCACGCCGATCTTCTCGCGCAACTGGTTGGTGAAGGCGCAGATCGTGCCCGAGCGGCTCAGGCTGCCGTTGAGCTTGCGCAGGGCCTGGCTCATGAGGCGCGCCTGCAGACCGACGAAGCTGTCGCCCATCTCGCCCTCGATCTCAGCCTTGGGCGTCAGCGCGGCCACCGAGTCGATGGCGACGATGTCGAGCGCGCCGCTGCGCACCAGCATCTCGGAGATCTCGAGGGCCTGCTCGCCGTAGTCCGGCTGCGAGACCAGGAGATTGTCGACGTCCACACCGATGGACTTGGCGTAGATCGGGTCCATGGCATGCTCGGCGTCGATGAACGCCGCGGTGCCGCCGAGCCGCTGCGCCTGCGCGATGAGGTGATAGACCATCGTCGTCTTGCCCGAAGACTCCGGCCCGAAGATCTCGATGATGCGGCCGCGCGGGATGCCGCCGACGCCCAGCGCGATGTCGAGCGCCAGCGACCCGGTGGGCACGAACTGCATGTCGTCGCTCACGGGGTGGTCGCCGAGACGCATGACACTGCCTTTGCCGAACTGGCGGTCTATCTGTGTCATGGCAGCCTCGAGGGCTTTGTTCTTGTCCAAGGTAGCGCTCCTCTCGTGCTCAGGATGCGGGGAAGACGTTCAGGGGAGTGTGCACGGCGCCTGCCCTCTCCAGGAGGCTACTATACAAGACCATGCGGACGACACCAAACCCAGCGACGTTCACGTTTTGCAGGGAAAACGGGTGACCGGGGCGGCGAAAACGGGCGACCGTCACGTGTGGCAGCCAGGGTCGCTGCGAAGGCTCGTAGAGGCCGCGTGCGACGAGCGCCTCGGAGACCTCCGTCTGCAGCCGGGCGAGCGTGCCGTCGGCCTCGCGGAACGGCAGGGCGACGGCACGCTTCACGCCCCGTAGCGGCAGGAAGACCGGCTCCTCGATCTCCACCCTCGCTGCGGGGAAGCGGATGCCGGAGAGGGCATCCGCGACGTGTTCGACGCGATCCGAGCTCACGCTCCCCAGAAAGGCCAGGGTGATGTGCAGCGCGTGGTTGACGCGCACGTCCGGGTCGCGCGCGAAGACGCGCTGCTGCCACGCGGCGATCTCCCGCCGGGTCGCGTCGGGGATGTCGCCGGCCACGAAGAGGCGCAGGGTGGCCGGCGCGCCGGCGGCGCTCACAGGCCCAGCGTCTGGCGCAGCAGGTGGAGCGCGGCCGTCGTGCTGAATTCGCGGACGGTGGCGCGGTCACCCGGGAAGGAGCCGCGCACCGCCCGCGTGGCGCCCTCGACGGAGCACGCCACGTGGACGAGCCCGACCGGCTTCTCGGGCGTGCCGCCGTCCGGGCCCGCGACGCCGGTGACCGCAAGGGCGCAATCGGCGCCGGTGGCGGCGCGCGCGCCCTCGGCCATCGCGCGGGCGACCTCTTCCGAGACGGCGCCGTACTGCGCCAGCATGGCGGTCGGGACGCGAAGCAGGCCCGCCTTCACCGAGTCCGCGTAGCTGATCACCCCGCCGAGGACATAGTCCGAGCTTCCGGGCCGTTCGGTGAGGCGGCCGCCGAGGAGGCCGCCGGTGCAGGACTCCGCCACCGCCACCGTGAGACCTCGCGCGCGCAACGCGTCGGCGACGATGTCGTCGATCGTGCGCCCGTCGACGCTGAAAACGGGCGCACCGGCCTGCAAGGCCTCGACGACCGCTCCCGCCTGTCGCGCCGCGGCGTCGCCGCGGACGAAGCGCAGGCGCACCGTCACCTCTCCCCTGCCGACGTTGATGCCGGTCTCCAGCAGATCGTGCCGCATGCCGTCCAGGATCGGGGCGACTTGCAGTTCGCCGACCCCGAAGACGCGCACGATGCGCACCGCGACGTCGGGAAACAGGCCGGCGGCGTCAAGCTCCGCCGCGACGCCGGCCCACATCCGTTCGAACTCGAAGGGCACGCCCGGGAACGCGTAGATGCGGGTCCTCCCCGCCCTCGCGGCGATCCCGGGGGCCACCCCGGCCGGCGGGACGACTCCGGCGCCGGCCGGCAGCAACGCCTGCCGGCGCGCCAGCGGGAACACCTCGTCGAAGTCGAGGTGACGCCGGCTCGCGACCGCGCGCACGCGCTCCTCGACCATCGCCAGCGCCTCGGGATGCTCGGCGAGCGCGACGCCGAGGGCCTGGGCGAGGCACGCGGCCGTGAGGTCGTCGTGCGTGGTTCCGAGCCCGCCGCCGATCACCAGCACGTCGGGCTCGGCGGCGAGACTGAAGCGCAGCGCCGCCGTGAGCCTCTCGGCGTCGTCGGCGACCGTGAGCACGCTCACGACCTTGCAGCCGCGCGCGCTGAGGTCGGCGCTCACGTACTCGCCGTTGGTGTCGCGCGTGCGGCCGTCGAGGAGCTCGTTGCCGCTGAGCACGACGGCCGCCGTCGGCAGCCGGCGCCCCGGCGTCGCCATCACGTCAGCGCTGCTCGCTGCCGGGCATGTGGATGACCCCGCGGGCGTTGAGGAAGTAGCGCACGCCGGAGGCGAGCGTCACGATCACGACGACGGCGGCGAGGATCCACTGGATCACGGTGGCGACGTCGGTCGAGACGTGGATGAACGTGGCGATCTTGTCGGTCGGCACCAGGATGTAGACGATGTAGACGATCTGCAGGACCGTCTTGAGCTTGCCGTACTTGTCGGCCGGGATGGAGACGCCCTGCGACACGCCCACGATGCGCAGCACGCTCACGGCGATCTCGCGGCCGATGATCAGCATCGCCACCCACGCCGCGACCCTTCCCTGGCTCACGAGGGCGATCAGCGCCGCGGCGATGAGCAGCTTGTCGGCGAGCGGGTCGAGGAACTGCCCGAGCGTGGTGATCTGCTCGTTCCGCCGTGCCACGTAGCCGTCCAGCTTGTCGGTGGCCGCCGCCAGGATGAACACGGCCGCGGCGGCGATGTCGCCGTAAGGCTCGGGGAGGCCGCCGAGAAGGAGCACGAGGAAGACGGGGATGAGCAGGATCCGCGCGATGGTGATGGCGTTGGCGAGATTCAGCTGGCTGCTCACGACCCGGGGCCCCCTGCGACGGCCTCCAGATCATACCCGACGCTGCCCGTCACCACGGCGCGCACGAGGTCACCGCGCCGGGAAGGACGGCCGCTCAACATCACACGGCCGTCGATGTCCGGCGCCTGCAGCGCGCAGCGGCCGACGGAGACGCCGTCCGCCCGCGATGTGCCGCGCTCGACGAGCACGTCGACAGAACGCCCGGCGAGCCCGGCCCAAAAGGCGGACGCCGCCTCATCGATGGCCTCGCCGAGCTGGGCGGCGCGCTCGAAAGCGAGCTCCGGCGGGACCTGACCGGGCATGTCCGCCGCCGGCGTACCCTGCTGCGCGTCGTAGGCGAACACGCCAGCCGCGCCGAGGCCCGCGGCGCGCACGAAAGCGAGCAGCTCGTCGGCGTCGTCGTCGGTCTCGCCGGGGAAGCCGGCGATGAAGGTCGAACGCACGGCCGCGCCCGGCAGCGCCGCGCGCACGCGCCCGAGAAGCTCGAGATAGGCCTCGCCGTCGCCGGAGCGCCCCATGCGCCGCAGGACGGCGGCGGAGGCGTGCTGGAGGGGGATGTCCACGTACGGCACCGCGTGGCGCGCAAGGGCGGTCAGAAGGGCGTCATCGACGCCGTCCGGCTGCAGGTAGAGGAGGCGCAGCCACAGGGGAGCTGGTTCGAGCGCGCGGAGCTCTGCGAGCAGCCGCTCGAGCCCGCCCCAGCCCGGCTGCGCCCAGCGCGACGTGTCCTGACCGACGAGCACCAGTTCGCGCGCCCCGGCGGCGAGCGCCGCGCGCGCGGCGCGCAGCACCTCCGCGGCCGCTACCGGCTCGTACTCACCCTTGATCAGCGGGATGGCGCAGTACGCGCAGCGGCGGTCGCAGCCGTCCGAGATCTTGACGTAGGAGCTCACCGGCCGCGCCCTCCGTGGGACCGCGACGGTGACGGCGGAGAGCTTGGCTGCGCTCCCCGGCCCGCCCGGCCGCGAGCCCTCCCGGCCGGCGGCCTCGCGCAGCTCCGCGAGAAGCGGCTCCCAGTCGAGGCCGCACCACAAGTCGACCTCGGGCAGCTCTGCGGCGAGCTCCTCGCGATAGCGCTCGATGAGGCAGCCGACGGCGGCCACGCGCGCGCCGCGGGCATGCGCGTACTCCACGGCGTCGAGGAGCGCCGAGATGGACTCCTCCTTGGCGGCGTCGATGAACCCACAGGTGTTGACGATCACGAGGGACGCCGCGTCCGCGGGCACGCCGGCGTGACCGTCACGCCGAAGCCGGCGCGCCAAGGCGTCCGAGTCGGCCTCGTTCTTGGGGCACCCGAGCGTCTGGATGAAGAACCCCGCTCCCGTGTGCGCCTCAGCGATAGTTGACGAACTGGAGCGGGATGTCCCAGTCCTCTTCGCGCAGCGCGCCCATGGCGGCCTGGAGCTCGTCCTTGCTCGAGGAGAACACGCGCAGCGTGTCGCCCTGGATCTGGACCTTGACCTTCTTGAACTGCTGGCGCAGCAACTTGTTCATGGCCTTGGCCTTCTCGTCCGGGATGCCCTGCGCGATGGCCACGTGCTGGCGCACCGTGCCGCCGAGCGCTTCCTCGATCTTCCCGTACTGGAGCGCCTTGAGAGGGACCTTGCGACGCACGAGCTTGTCCTCGAGGACGTCGACCACCTGCTTGAGCTTGCCCTCGTTGTCGGAGACGAGCACGAGCGCCTCGTCCTCCAAGGTGATCGCGCTGACGCTCTTCTTGAAGTCGTAGCGCGTCGTGATCTCCTTCTGTGCCATGTTGACGGCGTTGCGCACCTCGTTGAGATCCGCGCGCGACACCACGTCGAACGACGATTCCTTGCCCATGTCAGCTCGCCTTCTTGGCTTTGCCGTTTTTGACGATGTAGTCCACCGGAGCGATGCCCGACAGCGGCGGCTGCGTCTTGCCCTCGACGACGAGCTTGACCATCGAGGGGCTGCCCAGCCGCACCCAGAGCACCTTTCCCTTGAACTTCCTGGAGTGACCCTTGGCGAGAGTACCGCTGGAGAGCACCGTCCCCGTGGCACTGTCCCTGCGCACCTGCATCCAGCAGTCGCCGAAGGCAGCGTTGATCTTGAGGACGTCCTTGAGCTTGGCGGCCGCTGCCTGCGAGGGAGAAGCCGTCTGGCTCGCCTTCGGCGTCGGGCTGCCGCCGATCCCGAGCGCGCTCGGCGACGTCTGCGGCGCCTTCTGCTCTCCTCCGCGCCCGAGCACCCAGATCACGCCGAGGACGAGCAGACACAGGATCGCCACGAACACGAGGGTGTTGCGGCCGCGGTGGCTGTGCGGCTTGCCGATGACCGAGGAGCCGCCGAACGGCTCGTCCTTCTCCCTCGACGGGCTCACGCGCGAGCGGTACTCGCCGATGATGACGTCCGGGTCGAGGCCGAGGTACTCGGAGTAGGTGCGCAGGAAGCCCTTGACGTACGTGGCGCCCGGCATGACGTCGAAGTCCTCGTTCTCCATGGCCTGCACGTACTTGACACGGATCTTCGTGTCCTCTTCGACCTGCTGGAGCGTGAGGTTGCGGCGCACCCGCGCCTCGCGCAGCGTGTTGCCGATCTCAAACACGGCGGTTGATGGTCTCCTCGGTAGGCCGGCGGCGGGCTCGTTGAGAGCGCCCGAACGTACAGTCTAGTAAGCGGCCCCGGCGAAGACAAATCGGGATGCGGGCATCCCCGGGAGCGTCAGAGCTCCTCCGCGGCCGCCTCGGGGAGGTCGGCGGCGGCGGGCGGCTCGGCGCCGCTCACGCGCGCCAGGGTGGCCGGCAGCTCCGCCTCGTCGATGAGCACGGCGCGCGCCTTGCTGCCGTCGTAGCCGGAGATGATGCCCATCTCCTCCATGATGTCGATGAGCCGGCCGGCGCGGGCGTACCCGACGCGCAGGCGCCGCTGCAGCAGCGCGACGGAGGCGGCGCCGGTGCTCACGACCGTGCGGATGGCGTCGGCCAGGTACTCGTCGCCGCCGGCCGCCTGTGACTGCTGCTCTGAGTCCGGGCCCGACGGCTTCTCGAGCAGGTCTTCGCGGAACTCCGGTTTGGCCTGCCGCCGCCAGTGCTCGGTGAGCAGGCGCATCTCGTGCGCCGTGATCAGGGCGCCCTGGACGCGCAGCATGCGGTTGCTGCCCATGGGGCTGAAGAGCATGTCGCCCATGCCGAGCAGGCTCTCGGCGCCGCCCTGGTCGAGGATGATGCGCGAGTCGGTCTGCGAGCTCACCGCGAAGGCGATGCGCGAGGGGATGTTGGTCTTGATCATGCCGGTGACCACGTCCACGGAAGGGCGCTGGGTGGCGACGACGACGTGGACGCCGGAGCTGCGCCCCAGCTGGCCGAGGCGGATGATGCTGTCCTCGACCTCCGACGGCGCCTGCATCATGAGGTCGGCGAGCTCGTCGACGATGACCATGATGTACGGCATCGGC
>CAIWHY010000254.1 GCA_903912585.1 uncultured Thermoleophilia bacterium
CCCGGCGACGAGGAGGACGGATGACGAGCAGGCCGGACGCGGCACACGGGCGCCGAAGCGCGCCGCCGCGCATCGATCCCATCGTGCCCCGGCTGCGCTGGGACGTGCTCAGCCGGGCCGACATCGAGCGGATCGACGCGGCCGTCATGGAGGTGCTCGCCGAGGTCGGCGTGCGCTTCCCGCTGGCGCGGGCGCTCGACGCGCTGGAGCGCGGGGGCTGCCGCGTGGACCGCGCTTCGCAGATCGCGCGCCTGCCAGAGCCGGTGGTCCGGGCGGCGCTGCAGGCGGCGCCGAAGGCGCCGCTCCTCGCCGCCCGCGACCCGGAGTGCGACCTCGTGCTCGACGGCCGTCGCTGCTACCTCAGCAACGACGGCTGCGGCGTCTGGGTTGTCGACCCCGAGAGCGGCGAGCGTCGCCCGAGCACCAAGGCCGATGTCGCCGACTCGGCGCGCTTCGTAGACGCCGTGCCGCAGGTCAGCTACTACTGGGGCCCGGTCGTCACCGCAGAAGACGTGCCACTCGTGAGCCGGCCACTGCACGAGCTCGAGGCGGTCTTCGCCAGCACGAGCAAGCACTTCCAGGCGGTCGACGTCGTCGGCGAGGACATGGCACGCAGAGCCGTCGGGATGGCGCGGGTGGTGGCCGGCGGGGCCGCAGAGCTCCGCCGCCGGCCGCTCATGAGCCTCATCGCCTGCCCGATCGACCCTCTGAGCAACGAGGCCGTGAGCCTTGAGGCGGCGCTCGTCTGCGCCGCGGCCGGCGTACCGGTCGGGTTCCTCTCGCTCACGCTCGCCTGCGCGTCCGCCCCGGCGACCATGGCCGGCAACCTGGTGGTGAACCTGGCGGCTGTGATCGCGGGCACGGTGCTCCTGCAGCTCGCCTCACCGGGCGCGCCCGTCTTCCTCGCCAGCGCGCCGAGCGTGATGGACCTCAAGACCGGCGGCTACACCGGCGGCAGCCCCGAGGACTACCTCCTCGCCGCTGCGGCCACCCAGATGGCGCACCACTACGGGCTCGCCATGGCGATGGGCACGCAGGCCACCGGCGCCAAGGAGCCCGGCTGGCAGGCGGCGGTCGACGATGCTCTCTCGACGCTCGCCAGCGCGAGCGCCGGCGCGGAGATGATGAACGGCTGTGGCCTGCTCGACGGCTCGAAGACGCTCAGTTACGCGCACCTGCTGATGGAGGCGGAGGTCTACGGCATCGTGCAGAAGGTCGCCGCCGGCATCGAAGTGACCGACGAGACGCTCGCCCTGGACGTGATCCGCAAGGTCGGCCCCAGCGGGACGTATCTTGCGGAGAAGCACGCGCGAGCGCAGAGCGGCGAGATCTGGCGGCCCGGCGTGTGGGACCGCTCGACCCACGACGCCTGGCTCGCCGCCGGCAACCGCGGCGCGCTGCAGAGCGCGGAAGAGCGGGCGCGTGAGATCCTGCGCACGCACGCGCCCGAGCCCCTCCCCGACGACGTGCGCGCCGAGCTCCGGCGGCACGTCGAGCGCGCCGAAGCCGAGCTGCTCTAGCGCGGCGCCGGCTCGGCGCCCGCGGCGGCGTCTCTCGTCAGCCGCCGGCCAGCGCCTTCGCCCGGTCG
>CAIWHY010000255.1 GCA_903912585.1 uncultured Thermoleophilia bacterium
GACGTCACCGAGCAGCGCCGCGCCGAGCAGCAGCTCGCCCTCGCCGCCCGGGAGTGGCAGGAGACCTTCGACGCCATGCCCGACTCGGTCGCCGTGTTCGACGCGGGGAGCCGCATCAGGCGCTGCAACCGCGCCACCAGCGCGCTCACCGGGCGCGCTGCCGAGGACATCATCGGGCGCTCCTGCTACGAGGTCTTCCACTGCACGAACAACTACAGCCAGGGCTGCCCGCAGCTGCTCTCGTCGGCCTCGGGGCGGCAAGAGACGAGCCTCTACGAGCAGGACGGCAAGTGGCTGCGCGTCACCTTCGAGCCCGACACCGACGAGAGCGGCCGCGTCTCCGGCGGCGTGCACGTGGTCAGTGACGTCACGGCGCTCAAGCTGGCGGAGGAGGAGCAGTTGCGCCTCAACGACGAACTCGTCGGCGAAGGCGCCATCCTTGAAGCCGCCAACGCCGCCATCACGCGCATCGCCGCCACCGACGTGCTGACCGACCTCGCCAACCGCCGCCACTTTTACGAAGTCCTCGAGAGTGCCGTCTCGCTGGCGCGCCGTCACGGCAGCCCTCTGGCCGTCGTGAGCCTCGATCTCGACGGCCTCAAGCGCGTCAACGACAATGCCGGTCACGAGGCCGGCGACGGGGTGCTCACGAGCTTCGCCGATCTGCTCGCCGCACTGTGCCGTGCCGAGGACCTGCCGGCGCGGCTCGGCGGCGACGAGTTCAGCGTGCTGCTGCCGGGCGTCGAGATCGGCGGGGGGCGCGGGTTCGCCGAGCGCGTGTGCGCGGCGGCGCACGCCTGCGCCGCGCTCGCGGAGCGCGGCGTCACGGTCAGCGCCGGAGTCGCGCAGTGGGCCTCGGGCGAGCTCCCCGACGACCTCCTGCGCCGCACCGACGACGCGCTCTACGCGGCCAAGCGCGGCGGCGGGGACGCCGTGTCGGAAGCCGGGTGACGGCCCACCGCGAGAGGCGCGCCGGGAAGCCGACGGTGAGGTCCGCGTAGGCGTCCGATCGCGCGGAAGGGAAGACTGGCGGAGAGGGGGGGATTCGAACCCCCGAACCCGGTTAGCCGGATTAACGGTTTTCGAGACCGCCGCATTCAACCGCTCTGCCACCTCTCCGCGAGGGGCGCCTCAGGGACTTGAAGCTTGCCGCCGGGCCTTGCGCCCGACTCGTCCGCCGGACTTCCGCCCTTCCCGTGGAGCGGGGAAGTGGCGGAGAGGGAGGGATTCGAACCCTCGAGGCAGGTAACCCCGCCCACGCGATTTCCAGTCGCGCTCCTTAAGCCAGCTCGGACACCTCTCCACGGTACCCGGCGGTGCGCTCCCTGAGAGCGGACGAACAGTATACGACAGGGCGGCGCGGGGGTCGAAACGGGGAGCGCTGGAGCGGGCGGCGCGGCCGCGGGACGGGACGACGGCCGCCGGCGCAGGCGACGGCCGTCGCCGCGCGGCGTCAGTCCCGCTTGAGGATGCCGCGCGGAACGAGCACGAGCACCGCGACAAAGGCGAGCAGCGCGAACGCGAAGGCGATCTTGAGGGCGCCGCCGACGCCGGCGGCGAAGGCGTCGTTGCCGATCGCCACGAGCTTGTTCTGCACGTCCGCCGGGAACTGGGCCAGCACGTCCGCGGCGCCCCTGGACGTGCCGGAAGCGTCCTGCAGGATGGCGTTCTGCTGCGGCGTCAGGCCGAGGGAGGCGACGCCGCGGTCGAAGTGATGGAAGCCGATGGCGCGGTAGAACGCCGCCAGGATGGCGATGCCGAAGGCGCCGCCCACCATGCTCGTCATCTTGAAGACGCCCGAGGCGGCGCCGGACTCGGCCGCCGGCGCCAGGCCCACGGCCGTGTCGCTGAGCGGGGTGGAGAAGAGGCCGATGCCCACGCCCTGGATCACGAGCCCGACGGCCATCCAGGCGTAGGGGCTGCTGCTGGTCATGAAACCGAGCGTGAACGTGCCGATGCCCATGATGAGGGTGCCGGCCGCGAGCGGGAAGCGCGGTCCGCGACGCAGGCCGATCCGGCCCCCGACCGGTATCAACAGGAGCAGGGCGAACGTGGACGGGAGCAGGAGCAGGCCGGCCGTGAAGGGGTCGTAGCCGCGAGCCTCTTCCAGGTAGATCGCGAGCGCGTTCATCGTGCCGGCGAGCGTGAGGTTGTAGACGAAGTTGTCGATGATGGCGCCGTCGAACGAGTGCCGGCGGAAGAGCCCCATGTGGATCAGCGGGTTGTGGACGCGACGCTCGATCAGCAGGCAGGCGCAGAGCAGCGCCACGGCGAGCGCGAGCGACCCGACGATCACCGGCGAACCCCAGCCGCGGGTCGGGCCCTCGTTGAGCGCGTACATGAGCGCGACGAGGCCGCCGACGACCGTGGCCAGCCCGGCGAAGTCGATGGAGCGATCGGCACCTTCGTCGCGCGACTCCGGCGTGGCGAACAGCACCAAGGCGAGAGCCGCGGCGCAGAGCGGCACGTCGACCCAGAAGATCGCGCGCCAGCTGAAGGCCTGGGTGAGGCCGCCGCTGATCGCCGGCGCCAGCGCCTGCCCGGCGCCGGCCACCGCCATCCAGACGCTGAAGGCGATCACTTCCTCCTTGCCGCTGAACTCGATCGGGATGATGGCCAGCGTCGCCGGCAGGATGGCCGCCGCGCCGACGCCCATGAGGGCGCGGCCCACGATCAGGATGGTCGTGCTCGGCGCCAGGGCGCACAGCACGGAGGCGGCGAGGAAGATGACCAGGCCGACGTTGAGGACTTTGCGCCGGCCCAGGACGTCGCCGAGGCGCCCGGTGGCGATCACGAGGGCGCCGGTGACCAGCGTGAAGATGGTGTTGGCCCACTGCAGCGTCGTCAGCGAGCCGCCGAGGTCGTTGCTGATCGCCGGCACGGCGACGGGCAGGTTGGCGGCGGCGAACCAGACGATGGCCGCCGCCAGGCAGAGGCCGGTGAGCGACCACCAGCGCCGTGGATCGGCGGCCGTAGCGGCCGGCAGCGACGCGCCCGCGCTCGTCCCGTCCGCCGCTGCGCCCGCCTTGCCGCCCGCCGCTTTGCCCGCCTTGCCGTCCGAGCGGCGGCTCACCTGTCGTCCGCCTTGCGGCTCACTTCGTCTCTGCCAGCCCGGCGATGAAGAGGGTCTCGGCGAGGACGCAGCGCTGCAGTTCGCCGAGGTCGACGCTTTCGTCGGGGGCGTGGATCTTGCAGCGCGGCTCTTCCGCGCCCCAGAGGATCATCTCGGCCTTGGGCTGCGCTTCGAGGAACGCGGCGACGAGGGGGATGGAGCCGCCCTCGCCGTAGTGGACGACGTCCTTGCCGTAGGCGGCCGCCAGCGCCGTGCCTGCGGCCGCGTAGGCCGGGCCGTCGGTGGTGGCGAGGAATCCCTCGCCGACGCCTCCCGGCGTCACCTTCACCTTGACGTGCCACGGCGCCACGGCCTCGAGGTGCCGGGTGACGACGCCCTGCGCCTCTTCCGGGTCCTGCCCGGGGGCGAGGCGCACGCTCAAGCGCGCCCGCGCTTTGGGGATGAGCGCGTTGGCGGCGCCGTCGACCACGGGCGCGTCGATGCCGATCACGTTGATCGACGGTTTGCCGTAGAGCCGGGAGGCGATGCTGCCGCTGCCGATCAGGTCGACGCCCGGCAGCACGCCGGCGTCCTTGCGGTAGGCCGCCTCGTCGTACTCGGCGCCGTCGTACGCGATCGTCTTGAGGCCCTCGACGGCGACGTTGCCGGCGTCGTCGTGCAACGTCGCGATCATGCGCGTCAGTGCGACGAGCGCGTCCGGTCCCGGGCCGCCGAACATGCCGCTGTGCACGGCGCCTTCGAGCGTCTCGACCTCCACGTCCACGGCGGCCATGCCGCGCAGGGACGTGGTGAGGGTGGGCACGCCGAGGGAGTAGTTGCCGACGTCCGAGATGACGATGACGTCGGCACTGAGCAGCTCGGCGTTGGCCTTGACGAACTCCTCGATGCCGCCGGCGCCGTTCTCCTCCTGGCCCTCGATGAGGACCTTGACGCCCACCGGGCAGTCCGGCCCGAGGGCCAGCAGGGCGCCGGCGTGCATGATCACGCCGGACTTGTCGTCGGCGGCGCCGCGGCCGTAGAGGCGGCCGTCGCGCTCGGTCGGCTCGAACGGCGGGCTCGCCCAGGCCGAGTCCTCGCCCGCCGGCTGCACGTCGTAGTGCGCGTAGAGCAGGACCGTCGGCGCGCCGGGCGGCGCCGGGCGCGCCCCGAACACCGCCTGCGGCGCGCGCGCGATGTCGACCATGCGCACGCCGGGCAGGCCGGCCGCCGTCATCAGTTCCGCCACGGCGGCCCCCGCTTGCTCGACCGGCCCCTCCGGGAAGCCCTCGAACGCCACGGAGGGCAGGCGCACCAGCTTCTCCAGCTCGGCGCGCAACTGCGGCATCAGGCTCGCCGTCTTGGCCCTGAGGTCGTCGTCCGTCATCGTTCGCTCCCGGATCTCATCGTTCGCTCCTGACCGTCATCGTCTGCTCCTCACTGGGTGTCGCCGAGCTTCAGGCCCCGCGCGAAGTCCTGGAAGCCGGCGAGTTTCTGCGGCGCGTACACGGAGAGGAAGATCTCGGCGACGTGCACGAAGTCCGAGTCGAGGATGATGGGGCGGCTCGCGGGGCCCGCCGTGCCGAGCTGAGACGCGTACTGGGCCTCGAGCAGCGCGGCGTCCGGGTTCCTGGCGGCCGCGCCGCCGTCGGCGCCGAACAGGGAGACGACCTCCGCCGCGCTCGGCGTCTTGTAGCCGGCGGCCTCCATCTTACCGATGAACTCCTGCGCCTTGGCGCGCGCCTCACGCGTGTTCTTGCCCTGGTCGTAGAGCGCCACGCCGGCGACCATCAAGGCGGCGATGGTGACGATGATGACCACGTACACCCAGGTGTGAGACTTCTCCTGCACCGTCATCACCCCCCTTCAGTCCTGTTCCGCTTCGGAGGCCGGCACGGCGTTCTTCCAGCTCGGCTTGCGGAACTTGAGGAACAGGAACGGGATCAGCAGGCCGATGACCACGAGACCGCCGCCGATCATGAGGACGTACCTGAGCGTGCTGCCGCTGCCGAACTGCGACGAGGGCACGAAGCCGATGAGGAAGGCGGCGGCGGAGCTGACGAAGCCGACGCTGGCGAGCACGAAGACCATCGGCGCCCGATAGCCGCGCGGGTGGTCCGGCTGCGTGCGCCGCAGGCGCATCACCGCGATGAACATCAGGAAGTACATGATCAGGTACACCTGCGTGGTGATCACCGAGAAGATCCAGTAGACGCTGGAGACGTTGGGGATGAGGGCGAACATGAGGGCGATGACGCTGACGATCGCGCCCTGCACGAAGAGGATGTTCACCTGGATGCCGGCGGCGTTGACCTTCTGGAAGAACGGCGGCAGGTAGCCCTCCTTGCGGCCGATCAGGAGCAGGCCTTTGGAGGGCCCGGCGAGCCAGGCCATCATCCCGCCCAGCGACGCCGTGACCAGCATGATGCCGAGGAGCGGCGTGAGCCACGGCACGTGGAAGTGGTTGAAGAAGGCGGTGAAGGCCTGCATCACGCCGCCGGTGAGCGTGAGTTCGCTCGCCGGCACGACCCAGCTGATGGCGAGGGCCGGCAGCACGAAGATCGCCACCACGATGGGCATGGCGATGAACATCGCCTTGGGGAACTCCTTGCCCGGGTTCTTCATGCTCTTGACGTGGACGGCGTTCACTTCCATGCCGGCGTACGAGAGGAAGTTGTTGACGATGAGCACGAGGCTCGCGAGCCCTGCGAACTGCGGCAGCAGGTGGCCGACGTTCATCGGCGCCGCCGAGTGGTTGCCCTGCACGAGGAAGATGATGCCGAGGATGATGAGCGCCGAACCGGGGATCGCCGTGCCGAGGAGCATGGAACTGCTCGACAGCTTGGCCACGAGGCCCACGCCGCGCATGCTCACCAAGGTGGAGAGCCAGTAGATGATGATGATCGCCGCGGCGGTGTAGTAGCCGTTGCTCGCGAGGCTCGGCATGAACACGTAGGCGAGCGTGCTGGCCACGTAGGCGAGCAGGCTCGGGTAGTAGGTGAGCGTCATCGCGAACTGGGTCCAGATGGCGAGGAAGCCGGCCTGCGGCGAGATGCCCTGGCTCACCCAGTTGTACACGCCGCCGTCCCAGCCGGAGGCCAGCTCGGCGGCGACCAGCGAGGTGGGCAGCAGAAACACCAGCGCCGGCAGGGCGTAGAGGAAGATGCACGCCAGCCCGTAGACGGCCATGCTCGGCGTGTTGCGGATGCTGGCGACCGCGGAGACCGTCATGAAGCACATGGTCAGCCAGGTGATCGTCCTGACGGACGGTACGGCCTTCGCCTTGGCCGGTGTCGCGGCGGAGCCCGCCGCCGCCTCCGTGCTGGCCATCAGTCCCCCTTCGAGTCGGCTACGACGAGGTGCGCCGGCACGCACTGCGTGCTACGTGCGGACCGCCCAACGCAGTTTACGCCGCGAGCGGCCGGAAGCCTACGTACGGGGGCGGGGCGATCGGGGGCGGGACTCGACGGTCAGCGGCGCGCCTGGAAGAAGTCGCGCAGGAGGGCCACCGACTCGTCCGCGAGCACTCCGCTGGTGATCTCCAGGCAGTGGTTGAGCCGGTCGTCCTGGCAGACGTTGAAGAGCGTACCGGCGGCGCCGGCCTTCTCGTCCGGGGCGCCGTAGACGAGGTGGGGGATGCGCGCCTGGACGATGGCGCCGGCGCACATCGGGCACGGTTCCATGGTGACGTAGAGCACCGTGTTGAGCAGCCGCCAGCTGCCCATGTACCGCGCGGCCTGCTCGATGGCGACCATCTCGGCGTGCGCCAGCGGGCTGGCGCGGAGCTCGCGCTCGTTGTGGCCCGTGGCGATGACCTCGCCGTCGAGCACGATGACGGCGCCCACCGGCACGTCGCCGTGGCCTGAGGCTCGCTCTGCCTCGCGCAGCGCGAGGCGCATGTAGTACTCGTGTCTCGGGAAATGCAGCTCGCCCATGGGTGCATCATGCCCGAAAACCGCCGAAACCGGAACTCATCGTTCGGCGTCGGCTACGGCTTCGGCACGAACTGCGGCGTGATCACCGCGGCCAGCCGCGGGCGGCTGTCGACAGCCACGACGGCGACCTGCCGCCGCGGAGTGGCGCCGCCTCGCGCCCGGCTGACGGCGCCGGTGGCGCCGCGGAACCCGCGCGTGGCGGCGAGGGCGTCGCGGATGACCGCCGGGTCGGCCGACCTGGCCGCGCGGACGGCGCGTGCCACGAGGTTGACGGCGTCGTAGCCGAGGCCGGCGGCCGAGTTCTCAGGGGCGCGGCCGTATGCCGCCTGATAGCGCTGCGCGAAGCGCCGCATGGCCGCCGTGCCGTGCGTCATGCCGAAGGCGGCCTGGGTCGTGAACGAGACGCCGCCGCCGGTCTGGGCCGCGGCCGCGAACAGCTCCGCGTTGCCGTAGCTGTCGCCTCCCATGATCGGCTGCACGTAACCCGCGGCGCGCAGCGCGCGGACGACGACGGCCGCGTACGTGGACCCGACCGCGACGTAGAGCAGGTCGGGCCTGACCGGCCGCGTGTGCCCCACCACCGGGTCGTCGGCGTCGCCGTCCCCGCCGTAGATGGGCTTTGGCGACAGCGCGGAGAGGACTTTGGCCACGTCGTCCGTGGCAGGGTGGAAGCCTGCGTCGAACACGACGTGGCCGTGCTGCGCGCGGTAGCTCTCCGAGAAGTAGTGCTGCAGGGCGCGCGCCGACTCCAGAGCCGCGTCGTAGATGATGGCCACTGCGGACGTGCCGAGCGTCTGGCTCGCGTACTCGGCGCCGGCAGCGGCCTGCACGTTGTCCCCGAAGGATGCCAGGAACAGCCAGTCGGGGACCTCGAGCGGGAGCAGCGGGGACGTCGCCCCGCTGGTCAAGAACGGGATGCGCGCGTGCGCGGCGATGGGCGCGGCCGCCAGGACCTGGGCGTTGTCGCTGAGGCCGATGATGGCGCTGACGCCGGCGCGCACGAGGCTGCGCGCTGCCGCCCGCGCCGCGTCAGGGCTGCTCTGCCCGTCACGCTCCAGGAGCTCGACGCGACGGCCAAGC
>CAIWHY010000256.1 GCA_903912585.1 uncultured Thermoleophilia bacterium
TCATCGGCGGCGTGACCGGCGTACCCAAGGCCAAGGTCGTCATCATCGGCGGCGGCACCGTGGGCATCAACGCCGCCAAGGTCGCCGTGGGCATGGGCGCACGCACCGTCATCATGGACAAGTACGCTCCGCGCCTCACCTACCTCGATGACGTCTTCGGCGGCGCCGTCGAGACCGTGCTCTCCACCGAAGCCGCGATCGAGGAAGAGATCGCCGACGCCGACATCGTCGTCGGTGGCGTCCTGCTTCCCGGCGGCGCGCAGGCTCCGCATCTGATCAAGAAGAGCCAGCTCAAGCACATGATGCCGGGTTCGGTGCTCGTCGACGTCGCCATCGACCAGGGCGGCTGCTTCGAGACCTCCAAGCCGACCACGCACACCGATCCGACCTACGTCGTCGACGGCGTCATCCACTACTGCGTCGCCAACATGCCGGGCGCCGTGGCTCGCACGTCCACGATGGCCCTCGCCGGCGCCACGCTGCCCTACGGCCTCGACATCGCCAACAAGGGCCTCGAGGCCGCCGTCAAGGAAGACGCCGCCCTCGCGCTGGGCGTCAACGTCTACCGTGGCAAGCTCACCATCCCCTCAGTGGCCGAGGCTCACAAGATGAAGTACACGCCGCTGGACAAAGTGCTGGCGTAACTGACCATTCGGGTACGGCCGGTCCACTGGTCGCACCCGGCGGAACATGCCAGAATGGAGCCGCGTTCGGACGCTCGTCCGAACGCGGCTCCTTCCGTTGCGGGCGCCGAGCCGCCCCATCAAGGGGCCGGCGGCGACGCCGGCCGAGAGCCGCCGGGCGGGGGGGAGCGCCGGCATGCCGTGGCCAGCAAAGGAGCATGAATGGGCGACCTTCTTCGCATCGACCTCACCACCCGCACGTCTTCAGAAGAGACGGTGCCGCCGGAGCTCATCAAGGAGCTCATCGGCGCCAAGGGTATCGGCACACACTATCTGTGCGAGGAGGTCGGCCCGGAGGTCGATCCTCTGAGCCCCCAGGCGAAGCTCATCTTCGTCGTGGGCCCCATGGGTGGCACGTCGATGCTCGGGAGCAACCGCTACGCGCTCTACTTCGCGTCGCCGCTCACCAACGCGTACTGCGAGTGCTACTCGGGCGGCAACCTCACGCCCCAGTTCGCCAGGACCGGCTACAAGGTCGTGATCGTCGAGGGCAAAGCCGAGGGCCGCGTCTACCTCGAGATCAGCGACGAGGGCGTCGCCTTCCACAGCGCCGAGGACATCTGGGGCCTCGACGCGTTCGTGAGCGAGGACAAGATCCTCGAGCGCACGCCGCACAAGAAGGCGCAGGCGTGCGTGATCGGCCAGGCCGGCGAGAACCTCGTGCGCTTCGCCTGCGTCAACAACAACTACTGGCATCAGCTCGGCCGCGGCGGCCCCGGCGCCGTGTTCGGCAGCAAGAACCTCAAGGGCATCGTCTGGCACGGCGAGAAGAAGGTCGAGGTCGCGCGCCCAGACGACTACAAGGCCGTCGTGCGGGACATCGTCGAGCGCACCAAGGACGACCCCGGCGTGGCCGCCTACCAGCGCGGCGGCACCCTCAACATGGTCCGCATCCAGAACGGCAAGAACGCCTTCCCCACGCGCTACTGGCGCAAAGGGACGTTGGAGAACTTCGAGCGCATCACCGTGGAGACCATGCTCGAGGAGCACGGCACCCGCAACGAGGTCTGCCCGCCCTGCGTCATGAAGTGCGTCAAGCACAACTTCGTCTTCGAGGGCAGGCACAAGGGGCTCGAGTGCGAAGGCCCCGAGTACGAGACCGCCTACGTGTTCGGCGGCCTGTGCGAGATCACCGACTTCGCCGAGATCATGTGGCTCAACGACATCTGCGACCGCCTCGGCGTCGACACGATGAGCGCCGGCAATCTCTGCGCGCTCGCCATCGAGGCCTCCCAGCGCGGCCTCATCGACGAGAAGATGGACTTCGGCGACCCGGACTGCGTCGCCGCGTTCCTGCGCAAGATGTGCCTGCGCGAGGGCATCGGCGACATCTGGGCCGAAGGCATCCTCACGGTCGAGAAGGAGTACGGGCTCGAGGGCATCGCGGTGCACGTCAAAGGCATGGAGCCGGCCGGCTATGACCCACGCGCCCAGAAGGGCATGGGCCTGGGCTTCGCCACGACGGCGCGGGGCGCCTGTCACCTGCGCGCCACGATGTACAAGCCGGAACTCATCGGCGTCATCGACCCCCAGGCGATCGAAGGCAAGGCGGCGATCTACTGTGACTGGGAGGACCGCCTCACCATCATGGACTGCCTCGTCTACTGCCGCTTCTATCGCGACCTCGTGCAGTGGCCGTACATCACAGCCGTGGTCAACGCCGTGGTCGGCACCGACTACACCGAAGAGGACCTGCACGGCATCGCCAACCGCATCACCACGATGACCCACGAGTTCAACGAGAGGCGCGGCATCGGGCGCGAGTCGGAGCGCCTGCCGGACTGGGTCACCGAAACGCCCATGGACGACGAGGGCGCGCTCACGTTTCCGCAGTCCGAGATGGAGTACATGCTGGCCGACTACTACGAGATCCGCGGCTGGGGCGAATTGCCACCGCTCTGAGGCGACGGCGCACGAGGCCGGCAGACAA
>CAIWHY010000257.1 GCA_903912585.1 uncultured Thermoleophilia bacterium
CCCGGCGACGAACTCGACGGTCGCCGGGTCGCCGGCGGTCTCGAGCGGAGCGACGGCGAGCATGGGCGGCAGCGCGGCGAGCAGCCCCTGATACCGCTCAAGTGGCATTTCGCCCGCTCGGACCACGCCGCGCAGCAGACGAGCCGCGAGCGGCGAGAGAGACTCGAGCGGCTGGCCGAAGAAGCAGATCGGCAAAGCATGTGCGGCAGCGAAGTCGGCGACGGCCGTGAGGACGGGCTCCGCGGACACCCCGAGGGCCAGGCGATGCCCTTGCGTCAGGAGCAAGACCTGAGGCTGTGCTGGCCGACGTGGCAGAGTGCCGGCGAAGTCTGCCGCGTTTGGGCACACGACGGTCTTGGCCTCGAGATCAGAGCTTAACCCAACGACGGATGGACTCGAGACGGCACGGTCGGCGAGGAGGCCGCCGAGCCGTCGTGACGTCACCGTCACCACCCGGGCGGCCTCGAGGGCTTCTGTCACGGTGCTCGCGGCTGGGAACTCCTCCGCGTGGATGTACGCCGGGCGGCACAGGAGGTGGTCGTCAGCGTCGAAGAGGAAGCCGCCGGGCCTGAGATCGATGAGCCGCTGCGTCAGCTTGTCGTCGGCGGCGCGTTGTAGCCAGACGACGTCGTATGCGCCACGCCGCGGGAGACCGACGAGCGTGGCATCCGTCACCGTGTAGTCCGCGACGCGTCCGGCGCGCTTCAGCGCGGCGAGCGGCGCGTGGACCCGCCAGGCGGCGACGTAGCTCTGCTCCACGTCGGCTATGGCGAGTACGCGCGGCGCGTCGGCGCGCGTACGGTCGACAGCGCTCATCCCGCGCCGCCGCGCATCGTCACCTCGCACTTCCCCGCGCTGCCATCTCCGCGAAAAGCGTGCCCAGGCGCCGAGCCTCTTCGGCGCGCGTTCGGGCTGACTTCGAGAACGGTGCCAAGGCACTGAAGAGCGCTTCCCGCAGGCAGAAGGCGGCCGCGATCAGGCGGCTGAAGCGCACCGCGGCGTCCAGGCCGTCCCACTTCTCGAAAAGGCGGCCCGCGGCGTGCAGGCGCAGCGCCTCGCGTATGGCGACGTCCGCGGAACTCGCGCCGCCGGCGGGCGTGGCGCGAGCTCCGGTGACGAGGAGGACGAGCCGGCCGGCCACTCTCGCCTGCCGGCACAGGTCCTCGTCCTCCGAGAAGAGGAAGAAGCGCTCGTCAAAGCCTCCGATCGAGCGGAGAAAGGCGCCGTCGGCAAGGACCACGGCGCCCCAGATGCTGTCCACGGGCACGACGACACCGCTCCGGGCGATATGCTTGGCGCGGGGATAGTCGGGGCGAAGCCACGGGAGACGACCAAGGAGCGGGAGGCACATGCCGACCCTGTTCGACAGCGTCGAGAAGCGCGTTGCACCCAAATCCGCGCGGCCATCGTGGTCGACGAGCAGTGGAGCCGCCAAGGCTGCCCGAGGCTCGGCATCGAGCGCGGTGCTGAGTGCGGCAAGCGTCTCCCGGTCGATCCGCGCGTCCGGATTGAGCAGCAG
>CAIWHY010000258.1 GCA_903912585.1 uncultured Thermoleophilia bacterium
CGGCCTGCCGGCAGGGTGGCCGGCCTATCTCGAGTCGCTCGCCGTCTTCGGCATGCGGCCGGGTCTCGAGCGCGTGAGCGCGTTGCTCGACGCCCTCAGCCGGCCGCAGGACGCCTATCGCGTGATCCACGTCGTCGGCACCAACGGCAAGTCCTCGACGACGCGCTACTGCGAGGCGCTCCTGCGCGCCCACGGGCTGCGCTCTGGCGGCTACCTCTCGCCGCACATCTCGGGATGGACCGAGCGCGTGCTTGTGGACGGCCGTCCCGTCGAAGAAGGCGTGTTCGGCCGCGCCGTGGGGGCCGTGCGCGCGGCCGTCGCCGGTCTTCCGGGCGAGCTCGGCGAGACCACGCAGTTCGAGGTGCTCACGGTCGCGGCGCTGCTGGCGCTCGCGGAGAGCGGGGTGGAGGCCGCCGCGCTCGAAGCTGGGCTGGGCGGCCGCCTGGACGCGACCAACGTGGTCGACGCGTCCGTGGTCGTGCTCACCAACATCGCGCTCGAGCACACCGAGGTGCTCGGCGGCACGCGCGAGCTGATCTTCGCGGAGAAGGCGGCGGTCATCAAAGGCGGCGACGCCGTCTTCGGCGAGCTCGACGGGCTGGAGCTCGAAGCGCGCCGGGTGTGCGCCGCCGCCGGCGCGACGCCGCATCTCCTGCGCCCCGGCGCGGGCCCGGCAGTCCGCGCGGGACTCGGCACCGGATCCGGTGCCGCGCCTGGCGACATCACTGCCTCCGGCGTGCCGACGGAGTTCGCAGTCTCACTGTATGTCGACGGCCGGGAGGAGCGCTGGGCCGGCCTCAGCCTCCCGACCCCGGCCCTCTACCAGGTCCAGAACGCCGGTCTCGCGGTGGCTGCCGTGCGCCTGCTGCTCGGGCGCCTTGACGAGCCGGCCGCCCGCGAGGCGCTGGCCGCGACCGCCGTCCCCGGCCGCCTCCAGAAGGTCGCCGAGCGGCCGCTGGTGCTGGCCGACGGCGCCCACAATCCCGAGGGCGTGCGCGTGCTCGCTCAGAGCCTCGCGGCCGTCGCTCTGCCGAAGCCCACGGTCGTCGTACTGGCGATCATGCGCGACAAGGACTACGGCCAGATGCTCGAGCGCTTCCTGCCGCTGATCGACGCCGCAGTGTGCACGCAGGCGAGCGAGCCGCGCAGCCTTACGGCCGGGGAACTCGCCGCGGCGCTGCGCGCCGCGGCCGTCCGCCTCGGCCGCGGTTTCCCGGCGCCCGTCATCGAGCCGGACCCGCACGCCGCCGTCGCGCTCGCACGCGCCCAGGCGGGCTCCTCCGGCGCGGTCCTGATCGGCGGCTCGCTGTACCTGCTCGAGGACCTGCGCGACGTGCTCGCCGGCCTCTGAGGCGGCGACGCCCTTGAGTGCGGCCTGAGCGGGCCGCCGCGGGCGCTCGGGGGGCCGCCACCTTCGGTTGAGGGGAGGGGCCCGTTCTGTATACTTGCGCGGAACTCGTGGAGGGGTGGATGGCTCAACAGAAGGCGAACCCGGCGGTGCGTTTCCTCGTGGCTCTGCTCATCGTGGTGGCGGTCGCGTTCGTCGCCTTCTTCATCGGCTACCTCCTCGGCATGAAGCTCGCCGTGCTGCCGCCCGCCCTGCTGGGCATCTTCTAGGCGTTCCCGTCGCCCGAGACGGCCCTTTGCGGCCGGAGGAGGGACCATGAGCGCCGAGCCGCTGTCCGCTCCTTCCGAGAAGGCGACCTCTTCCACTGGTGCCACGGCTGCGTCCTGCGCTCGTCTGGTGGTCGTCACCGGCGCCACCGGCTACGTCGGCGGCAGGCTCGTCCCCCGACTCCTCGAAGCCGGCTACCGCGTCCGCTGCCTCGTGCGCGACGCGTCGCGCCTGCAGGGGCGCAGCGGGCTGCCGCAGGTGGAGGTGGTGACCGGCGACGTGCTGCGGCCGGAGAGTCTCGCCGCGGCCATGGTCGGTGCCGTGGCGGCCTACTACCTCGTGCACAGCATGGCGGGTGGGGAGGGCTTCCACGAACGCGACATCGCCGCGGCGAGGAGCTTCGCCCGGGCCGCGGCCGATGCCGGCGTCGGCCGCATCGTGTACCTCGGCGGCCTCGGCGATCCGCGCACCGGTCTCTCGGGCCACCTGCGCTCCCGGCAGGCGACCGGCGACGCGTTGCGCGAGGGCCCGGTACCGGTGACGGAGTTCCGGGCCGCCGTGGTCGTGGGATCGGGCAGCATCTCCTTCGAGATGATCCGCTACCTCACCGAGCGGCTGCCGGTGATGATCTGCCCTCAGTGGGTGTACACGCGCGTGCAGCCGATCGGCGTCGACGACCTCCTGCGCTATCTGGTGGAAGCACTCGACGTGCCCTCCAGCGCGGGCCAGACGGTCGAGGTGGGTGGGGCCGACGTACGTACCTACGGCGACATGATGCTCGGCTACGCGCAGGTGCGAGGCCTTCGCCGGCGCCTGCAGCCCGTCCCGGTGCTCACGCCGGTGCTCTCTTCGTACTGGGTGCACCTCGTGACGCCGATACCGTCGACGATCGCGCGTCCGCTCATCGAGGGCCTGCGCAGCGAGGTCGTGGTCCGCGACGACTCGGCGGCGCGGCTGTTCCCCGACATCCACCCGGTCGACTACCTCAGCGCCGTACGCGCCGCCGTGGCGACGCTCGAGGACGGCACTGTGGAGACCTCGTGGGCCGACGCCCTGGCGACCAGTCGCGGCGACCGCGCGCCAAAGGTGCTCACGACCCAGGACGGGATGCTGGTGGAGCAGCGCCGGCTGCAGGTCTCCGCCGACCCCGCAGAGGTGTTCGCCATCTGTGCCGCGATCGGCGGCGAGCGCGGCTACGGCTACGCCGCCTGGACCTGGGAAGTGCGCGGCGCGGTAGACCGCCTCGTCGGCGGCGTGGGGCTGCGTCGCGGCCGCCGCGACCCGCGCGAGCTGCGCGTCGGCGACGCTCTCGACTTCTGGCGCGTGGAGGCCGTCGAGCCCGCACGTCTGCTGCGCCTGCGGGCCGAGATGAAGGTGCCGGGCTCCGCCTGGCTGCAGTTCGAGACCATCCCGGCGGACGGCGGCACCCTGCTCGTACAGACCGCGTTCTTCGCGCCCAAGGGCCTGCCCGGCCTCGCCTACTGGTACGGGCTGTACCCTGTCCACAGCAAGATATTCTCGGGTATGATTGCCGCGCTGGCCGCCGAGGCCAGCCGGCAGGCACTCGTCCAGGAGAGAGACTCCGTCCGGGGCGCGTAGCTCGCCGTCATACGTTTGAGGAGGAAAGGGTGCCTCACTGGACCATCGCGGCGGCGACCACCACCACGACGACCAGCTCCAGCAGCAACCCGTTCAACTCGGTCACGGACTTCTTCAAGTCCCCGACCTTCCAGTTCGTCACCTACATGGGCGTCTTCTTCGTGATCGCCCTTTGGCTGGCGTGCGCCTACTGGGTGTTCAAGGACGCGCGGCGCCGGGTGGAAGACCCGATCATCCTCGTCGTGTGCGTGCTCACCGGCCTCGTCTTCGGACCCCTGGGCCTGTTCATCTACACCATCGTCCGCCCGGCGGAGCTCATCGTCGACAAGCGCGAGCGCGAGATGGAGATGGAGATGATGGCGCAGCGCCTGGGCGACGCGGCGCGCTGCTCGTTCTGCAAGACGCCGGTGCGCGACGACTACCTCGTGTGCCCGACCTGCGGGCACCGCCTGCGCTCCACCTGCAACTCGTGCGGCAAACCGCTGGAGCCCAGCTGGCGCCTCTGCCCCTACTGCGAGGCCGACGTGCTCGGGCCCATGACGCCCGCCTACGACCGCGCGTAGCCCCGGTCTCCGCCGCTGCCGACCACGTCGCGGCGGCACCCGCACGGCCACTCTCGCGGCGTTCGCCCGCCGCCCAAAGCCCCTAGGAGGATCCTCATGGAACGCACGTTCATCATGGTCAAGCCCAACGGCGTCGCGCGCGGCCTGGTCGGTGAAGTCGTCGCCCGCTTCGAGCGCCGCGGCTTCACGCTGCGCGGCATGAAGGCGCTGCGCATCGACCGCGCCCTCGCCGAGCAGCACTACGCCGAACACATCGGCAAGCCGTTCTTCGAGGACCTTGCCGCCTTCATCACCTCCGGGCCGGTGGTGGCCATGGTGTGGGAGGGCCGCGAGGCCATCACCACGGCGCGCACCATGATGGGCGTCACCGACTCCGCGCTGGCGGCCCCCGGCACGATCCGCGGTGACTACTCGCTGAGCAAGGAGGAGAACGTCGTGCACGGCTCGGACGGCCCCGAGAGCGCGGCTCGCGAGATCGGGCTGTTCTTCGACGAGGCCGAGCTTGTCTGAGCCCGTCCCGCAGCACTTCTGGGAGCGGGTGCTCCCGGACATGACGGACGGGACAGTCGGGTTCACGGGGCTCGTCCTTGCCTCCCGCTCGCCGCAGCGCAGGATGCTGCTCGAACAGCTCCGTATCCCGTTCCGGATCGTCGTCAGCGAGCACCAGGAGGGCGTCAGCGACGGCGACCCCGCGCACACGGTGCAGCAGAACGCGCGCGGCAAGGCCGAGGAGGTGCTCGCCCGCGCGGACTTGCGGCCGGGCGAGCTCGTTCTCGGCGTCGACACCGTGGTCGTCAGCGAAGGCGAGATCCTCGGGAAGGCGCGCGACGAGGCCGAGGCGGCACGCTACCTGCGCGGGCTCGCGGCCGGCCGCCACGAGGTGTACAGCGGCCTGTACCTCACGTCGCGCAAGCTCGCGCTCGCCTCGCACGCCATCACCGGCGTCACCTTCCGCAGCCTCACGGACGGCGAGCTGGAAGCCTACGTCCACTCCGGCGAGTGGCGCGACCGCGCCGGCGCCTACGCCATCCAGGGCATCGGCTCGGCGCTCGTGCGGCGCGTCGACGGCGACTACTTCAACGTGGTCGGCCTGCCGGTCGCGGAGCTCCAGCGGCTGCTCGCGGGCTTCGGCGTGACGCCGTTCTCCTGGCTGCGCGGCGGTGCGCCCGAGGCCTGACGAGGCCCCTCGCGGCGGTCCCCGGCCGGCGGTCCGCCGCCCGCCCTGCCCCCAGGGCCTGCGGTGGCGGCGCCTTCGGGCTACGTATACAATCAGGCTTCGAACTCTCACCGAAAGGAGCTCGCCATCAGCTTCCTCGGATTCGTCACGGGCTTTGGCGCCCGCGATATGGCGGTCGACCTCGGCACCGCCAACACACTGATCTACCTGCGCGGTCGCGGCATCGTGCTCAGCGAGCCGTCCGTGGTCGCCATCGACCACCGCACCGGCGAGGTCCACGCGGTCGGGCAGGAGGCCAAGCGCATGCTCGGCCGCACGCCGGCGACCATCAGCGCCGTGCGGCCGCTCAAGGACGGCGTCATCGCCGACTTCGACGTCACCGAGCAGATGCTGCGCCACTTCATCCGCAAGGTCATGCAGAACCGCTGGGCGCACCCCAGAGTGGTCATCTGCGTCCCCAGTGGCGTGACGGGTGTGGAGAAGAGAGCGGTGGAAGAAGCCACGTACTCGGCCGGCGCGCGCTGGGCGACCCTCATCGAGGAGCCCATGGCGGCCGCCATCGGCGCCGGACTGCCGGTCGGCGAGCCGACCGGCAGCATGATCGTCGACATCGGCGGCGGCACGAGCGAAGTGGCCGTGATCTCGCTCGGCGGCATCGTCGTGAGCCAGTCGATCCGCGTCGGCGGCGACGAGCTGGACGAGGCGATCATCAGTTACGTCAAGAAGGAGTACAAGCTCCTCATCGGCAGCCAGACCGCCGAGGAGATCAAGCTCGAGATCGGCTCGGCCCACGCGCTGCCGCAGGAGGAGCAGGCCGAGATCCGCGGCCGCGACCTCGTGACCGGCCTGCCGAAGACCATCGTCCTTTCCTCGGAGGAGATCCGCCTGTCGATCGAAGAGCCGACGCTGGCGATCATCGACGCGATCAAGGCCACGCTCGACAAGACGCCGCCGGAGCTGGCCAGCGACATCATGGACCGCGGCATCATGCTCGCCGGCGGCGGCTCGTTGCTGCAGGGCCTGAGCGAGCGTCTGCGCGAAGAGACGCAGATGCCGGTGCACCTCGCCGAGTCGCCGCTCACGTGCGTCGCCGTCGGGTCCGGCAAGTACCTTGAGGAGTTCGATGTCCTCGTCAAGAGCAAGCGTAATTCCCGGCCGCGGGGCCGGTAGCCCCGTCGCCCACTAGCCTGTGAAGCGCCGGCGTGTACTCCGGCGGCGGATCGTCGTTGCGGTCCTGCTGCTGCTCTGCGTCGCCATGCTCACGCTCTACTTCCGTGAGTCCGACAGCGGGCCCGCGCACGCCGTGCAGGGCGTCGTCCTGAGCGTCGTCCAGCCGCTGCAGAGCGGCACCGCCAGGGTCGCGCAGCCGTTCCGCAACGGCTGGAACTGGGTCTCGGACCTCTTCCACGCCAAGTCGGAGAACGGCCAGCTGCGCGTCGAGGTCAGGCAGCTTCGCGCGGGACTCGCTCAGCAGCTCACCACGCAGGACGAGAACGCGCAGCTGCGCGCCATGGTCAGCCTTCAGAAGGACCCGCTGTTCCCGAAGGCGCTGCAGATGGTCGCGGCGCGCGTCATCGCGCGCTCCACCTCGGCCTGGTACTCCACGGTGACCATCGACGCGGGCAGCAACGCCGGCATCGCGGTCTACGACGCCGTGATCAACGGCGACGGGCTCGTGGGGCGGGTCACCAAGGTGAGCCCCACCGCGGCTCAGGTGACGCTGATCACCGATCAGCAGAGCTACGTCGACGCCGTCGTTCTGCCCGGCGACCTCAAGGGCGGCGCCCAGGGCATCCTCGCCGGCAGCGTCACCGGTGACACGACGCTCCAGTACGTCGACAAGAACGCGAAGGTGCAGGTCGGCCAGTACGTCATGACCTCGGGCACGTCGGGGCGGCTGCAGTCCGTGTTCGCCCGCGGCATCCCCATCGGCCAGGTCGACAGCGTCGGTCGTCAGGAGGTCGAGCTCTATCAGAGCATCGCGGTGCGGCCGTTCGTCGACTTCCACAAGCTCGACGTCGTGCAGGTGATCGTCAGATGATGCCTGCCCGCACGCAGGCGGAGGGCGACTGGCAGTGGCCGAGCGCCGCCGATGTCGCACGTCTGGCGGCGGCCCTCGTCGTCGCCGTGCTCCTGCAGACGACCGTGGCGCCGAACATCCGCGTCCTCGGCGCCAACCCCGACTTCGCGCTCGTCATCGTCGTGTCCGTCGCGCTCATCAAGGGGTCGGAGACCGGCGCCCTTTTCGGCTTCCTCACCGGGACGTTCGTGGCCATCGCGCTCATGGAGCCGTTCGGCCTGAGCGCGTTCGTCTTCGTCCTCGTCGGCTACCTCGCCGGGCGCTACGCCGAGACCGCCGACCTCTCGGCAGGCTTCGCCCCGCTGCTCAGCGCGTTCGCGGCGACGCTGCTCGCCGACGTCCTCTTCGCGCTGGCCCAGTTCCTGCTCGAACGGCAGGTGCCGTTCGGCCTTTTCCTGGGCCGCGTCCTCGTCCCCTCTCTCATCCTCAACACGCTGATCGCGGCGCCGGTGTACCTGGCCGTGCGCCTGTGGCTGCGCGGGGCAGGTGATCTGCGTGTCGCTCGGGCCAGGTAACGACTTCAGCCGCCGCGACCGGCCTATCCGCACCGGCCGCCGCGACAAGCCCATCATCCAGTTGCCGTCGGTCGCCCTTCGCGTCGCGGTCATGGTCGGCATCGCGGCGGCGCTCTTCGGCATCATCCTCTTCCGGCTCTGGTTCCTGCAGGTCCTCAGCGGCCAGCAGTTCGTCGCCCAGGCCAACGACAACCGCCTGCGCTCGGTCAAGGTCGTCGCGCCGCGCGGCGCGATCGTGGACCGCAGCGGCACGGTGATCGTCGACAACCGGCCGGGCCGGGCCGTGGGCATCCGTCCCATGGACGTCCCGGCCGGCCAGCTGCCGGCGCTGGTGAACGACCTCGCGACGGTGCTCAAGATGGCGCCCGGGAAGATCCAGGCCAAAATCGATCAGCAGAAGCTGGTAGGCCTCCCCTACGACCTGGTGATCGTCAAGCAGGACGTCAAGCCCACGGTGGTCTCCTACCTGCTCGAGCACGTCCTGACGTTCCCCGGTGTCGAGATCCAGAACGACTATCTGCGCGCGTACCCGCAGGGCGACATGGCGGCGCAGATCCTCGGCAACATGGGCGAGATCAGCCAGGCGCAACTCAAGCAGAAGCGCTTCAAGGGCTACTCCCCCGGCGACATGGTGGGGCAGCAGGGCCTCGAGTGGACCTACGACCGGTGGCTGCGCGGCCGCGACGGCGTCGCCAAGGTCGAGGTCGACGCCATGGGGCGGCCGAAGGCCGACGCCCAGGTGCCCGGCGGCCGCCTGCCGCAGCCGGGCGAC
>CAIWHY010000259.1 GCA_903912585.1 uncultured Thermoleophilia bacterium
CGTCGGGCCACGGCGCCGGCGGCTCTTCGCCCCGCAGCTTGGCCAAGTAGGAGTCAGGCTCGCCAGGCCGCGCGACACCGCTCGCCAATGCCGCGACGTAGCGGGCGAACTCATCGGGATCTGCGAGTCGGTCGCCCGGCAGCTCCAGCCTCCACCCCTCGGCGTGATACTCGGCGAGCGCCGCCAGGAACGACGCGGGGACGTCGACGGACGGAGGCGCAAGGTGCGGCTGGGCGGCGCGGGCGCCGCCCATCAGCGGTCCTTGTCGCCCGGCTCGAGCTCGAGCACGGCGAGGAAGGCCTCCTGCGGCACTTCCACGGTGCCGATCTGCTTCATGCGCTTCTTGCCGGCCTTCTGCTTCTCGAGCAGCTTGCGCTTGCGGCTGATGTCGCCGCCGTAGCACTTGGCGGTGACGTCCTTGCGCACCGCCTTCACGGTCTCTCGCGCCACGACCTTGTGGCCGATCGCGGCCTGCACCGGCACCTCGAAGAGCTGGCGCGGGATCTTCTGGCGCAGCTTCTGCACCAGCGTCTTGCCGCGAATGTGGGCGCGCTCGCGCGGCGTGATGAGCGAGAGCGCGTCCACGGGCTCGCCGGCGAGCAGGATGTCGAGCTTCACGAGGTCGCTCTGGCGGTAGCCGTGGAACTCGTAGTCGAGCGAGGCGTAGCCGCGCGTGCGCGTCTTGAGCTGGTCGAAGAAGTCGAGCACGATCTCGCTCAGCGGCAGGCGGTAGTGCATCTCCACGCGCTCCGGGGAGAGGTATTTCATGTCCACGAAGTCGGCGCGCCGGCCTTGGCAGAGCTCCATGATCGTGCCCACGAACTCGGTCGGCACCAGGACGCTGGCGGCGACGTAGGGCTCCTCGACGCGGTCGATGAAGGTCGCCTCCGGCATCTGCGCCGGGTTGCGCACGATGACCATCGAGCCGTTGGTGAGGTAGGTGTGGTACTCGACGTTGGGCATCGTCGTGATGAGCTCGAGACCGTACTCGCGCTCGAGGCGCTCGCGCACGATGTCCATGTGCAGGAGGCCGAGGAAGCCGCAGCGGAAGCCGAAGCCGAGGGCGACCGAGCTCTCGGGCTCGTAGGTCAGCGCCGCGTCGTTGAGCTTGAGCTTCTCGAGCGCGTCGCGCAGCTCCTCGAACTTGTCGCCTTCGGTCGGGAACAGCCCGGTGAAGACCATCGGCTGCACGACCTTGTAGCCCGGCAACGCCTCGACGGCCGGGCGCTTCTTGCTCGTGATCGTGTCGCCGACGCGCACCTGCGCCACGTCCTTGACGCCGGTGATGATGTAGCCGACCTCGCCCGTCTCCAGCCGCTCGGTCGGCTTCATCTCCGGCCCGAAGTAGCCGAGCTCCTCGATCTCGGCCTCCTGGCCGTTGCGCATGAGCTTGACGATCTCGCGGCGCGCGAAGCCGCCGTCCACGACGCGCACGTAGGCGATCACGCCCCGGTACTGGTCGTACTCGCTGTCGAAGATCAGCGCCCGCGAGGGCGCCGCCGTGTCGCCCTCCGGCGGCGGCGTGCGCTTGATCACGGCCTCGAGCACGGCCTTCACGCCCTCGCCGGTCTTGGCCGACACGGTGAGGATCTCGTCGTGCGTCGCGCCGGTGAGCTCGTGCAGCTCCAGCTCGGCCTCGGGCACGTTGCTGGCCGGCAGGTCGATCTTGTTGAGCACCGGGATGATCTCGAGGTCGTTGTCGATCGCCAGGTAGGCGTTGGCGACCGTCTGCGCCTCCACGCCCTGCGTGGAGTCGACCAGCAGCACGGCGCCCTCGCAGGCGGCGAGGCTGCGCGAGACCTCGTAGGTGAAGTCGACGTGGCCGGGCGTGTCGATGAGGTTGAGCTGATTCTGCTGGCCGTCCTCGGCCGTGTTGGCGATGCGGACGGCCTGGCTCTTGATCGTGATGCCGCGCTCGCGCTCGAGGTCCATCTTGTCGAGCAGCTGCTCCTTCATGTCGCGCGCCGCGACCGTCCCCGTGGATTCGAGGATGCGGTCGGCCAGGGTCGACTTGCCGTGGTCGATGTGCGCGATGATGCTGAAGTTGCGGATGTGGTCGAGCGAAGTCACGACCGCCAATGATACAGGCTGTGGGCGTGGCGGTCGCCCGGGAGGGATGCGGCGGTCGCCCGGGCGAGCGAGTGTCCCAACGCGCGAGCGACCGTGGGCCAC
>CAIWHY010000260.1 GCA_903912585.1 uncultured Thermoleophilia bacterium
CAGCGGCCCAAAGGCCGCGCGACGCGTCTACTTGATGGCGTCTTCCCCGCGCTCGTTGGTGCGCGTGCGGACGGCGTCCTCGATCGGGAGCACGAAGATCTTGCCCTCGCCGATCTGGTTGCTCTTGAGCGACGTCGTGATCGCGTCGACGATGCGATTGACGTCCTTCTCGAGCACGACCATCTCGACCTTCATCTTGGGGTGGAAGCGGAACTCGCCCGGCTTGACGGTCTCGCCGCGCGTGAAGCCCTTCTGCACGCCGAAGCCCTTGACCTCGGCGACCGACATGCCCACGACGCCCTCCACGGCCAGCGCCTCGGCGACCGTGTCGAGGTTGTACGGCTGGATGTAGCACTCGATCTTCTTCATGCTCGCCGCTCCTTTCAGCCCACCGTCACGAACTCTGCGGTGGGATGTGATCCATGGCCCGTGCTTGTGCTGCGTCGTTCATACCCGAGGGCGAAAGCGCCGCAAACGCCCCCGCGGCAGACTCGACGCGAGCCTGCCGAAAGCGACGGGGCGCGGCCCGGCGGCCGCCGTTTGCAACGTGCCCGGCATCCGCCGGGCCGCGCCTCCGTCTGCAGGGAATCAGCTCAGACGAGACCCTGGTCCAGCATCGAGTCGGCGACCTTGAGGAAGCCCGCGATGTTGGCGCCGGCCACGTAGTTGCCCTTGACGCCGTAAGCATCGGCGGCCTCGACGCACTGCCGGTGGATGGCCTTCATGATGCCGTGCAGGCGCGCGTCCACTTCTTCGCGCGTCCAGCTGAGACGGAGGCTGTTCTGGCTCATCTCGAGGCCCGAGGTGGCGACGCCTCCGGCGTTGGCGGCCTTGCCGGGACCGTAGAGGATGCCCTTCTCCACGAAGAGGTTGACGCCCTCCGGGACGGTCGGCATGTTGGCGCCTTCGGAGACCACGTACACGCCGTTCTCGATCAGGTTCGCGGCGTCCTTGGCGTTGATCTCGTTCTGCACCGCGCTCGGGAAGGCGCACTGCGCCTTGTGGTCCCACAGCGGGTTGAAATCCTTGGCCTTGTCGACGGGCGTGTAGACGGCGCCCTTGAACTTGTCCGCGTACTCGCTGATGCGGCCGCGCGTGACGTTCTTGAGCTCGAGCAGGAAGGCGAGCTTCTCGCGATCGATGCCGGCCTCGTCGTAGATGTAGCCGGCGGAGTCGCTGCAGGTGACGGGCTTGCCGCCGAGGTCGAGGATCTTCTCGATCGTGTACTGGGCGACGTTGCCGGAGCCGCTGACGAGGCAGGTCTTGCCCTCGAGCGTCTCGCTCCGGGTGGTGAGCATCTCGGCGGCGAAGTACACGGCGCCGTAGCCGGTGGCCTCGGGACGGATCAGCGAGCCGCCCCAGTTGAGGCCCTTGCCGGTGAGCACGCCGACGAACTCGTTGCGCACGCGCTTGTACTGGCCGAACATGAAGCCGATCTCACGGCCGCCCACGCCGATGTCGCCGGCGGGCACGTCGGTGAACTGGCCGATGTGGCGGGACAGCTCGGTCATGAACGACTGGCAGAACTTCATGACCTCGAGGTCGCTCTTGCCCTTGGGGTCGAAGTCGGAGCCGCCCTTGCCGCCACCCATCGGAAGCGTGGTGAGGGAGTTCTTGAAGACCTGCTCGAAGGCGAGGAACTTGAGGAGGCCGAGGTAGACGGTGGGATGGAAGCGCAGGCCGCCCTTGTAGGGGCCGATGGCGCTGTTCATCTCGATGCGGAAGCCGCGGTTGACCTGGACCTCGCCCTTGTCGTCGACCCACGGCACGCGGAACATGATCACGCGCTCAGGCTCGGAGATGCGCTCGAGGATCTTCGCGTCACGGTACTTGGGGTTCTTGGCGATCACGACTTCGAGAGACTCGGCGACTTCCATCGCGGCCTGGTGGAACTCCGGCTCGCCGGGGTTCTTGGCCTTAAGCTTGGCCATGTATTCGTCAACGAATGCGCTCATGTAGTGCCCTCCACTTGGCGGTACGGGTTGGGTGTGTGCGTGCGCGCTTCGGCGGAAGACGTTCCCGCCGGGATAACGGAAGAGTTACCAATCCCCTCTCGCGCGGGCCGTCGCCCCCATGGACGCGGGACCAGCGCACATCGACGTTGCCGTGCTTCCTGCGCTCTGCGGGCGCCGTGAATGGGCCGTGGGCGCAGAGCGCCCTGACTATACGCTGGGTGTGGCGGACCCGCAGTCGCCATCCGGGCCAAACTTGGCGGTCTGGGGTGTGCCAATTGGTACACCATGGCACATCGGCCTCGAGTGAGGCACGGCGGCCGGCGGCGCAGCAGGCGGGCCGCCGCCAAGCCATGCGGGGCCGGAGGACGCCGGCAGGTACCCCGGTCCTTGTACAGGACGTCTAACTCGGTAGGTTCCCGTTGGCCCCTCGTCCCGACAAATTGACTACACGCCGAGGCGCTCCTATAGTCAGTCGGGAGAGGGCGCTGGGACCTGCAAGTCGACCTCCGCCCCCCGCCGCATCGACTCAACGCGCGAGCGCTCCCGTTGTGAACGCGCGCCCGCGCCCGGAACGCCAGAGCAGCGCCCGCTACAGGGGCGCCAGGAAGGAGTTCACGCATGACTCTCAGGACGCCCGAGGAGTTCATCCAGAGCCTCGCCGACCTACACCTCCAGATCTACCTCTTCGGCGAGAAGATCGACGACTATGTGAACCACCCCATCATCCGCCCGAGCATCAACTGCATCGCCATGACCTACGAGCTGGCGGCTCAGCCCGAGTACGAGAGCCTCATGCTCGCCACCAGCCACCTCAGCGGCAAGAGGGTCAACCGCTTCACGCACATCCATCAATCGACCGATGACCTCTCGAAGAAGGTCAAGATGCAGCGCCTGCTGGGCCAGAAGACCGGCTCCTGCTTCCAGCGCTGCGTGGGCATGGACGCGATCAACGCCCTCTACTCGGTCACCTACGAGACCGACCAGGCCAAGGGCACCGACTACCACGCGCGCTTCAAGAAGTACGTGCAGTACCTGCAGGACCACGACCTCGTCGCCGACGGCGCCATGACCGACCCCAAGGGCGACCGCAGCCTCCCGCCGCACCAGCAGCCGGACCCCGACATGTACCTGCACATCGTCGAAAAGCGTGACGACGGCATCGTGGTGCGCGGCGCCAAGGCGCACCAGACCGGCGCCTGCAACTCGCACGAGATCATCGTCATGCCCACGGTGGCCATGCGCGAGGGCGACGAGGACTACGCCGTGAGCTTCAGCTGCCCTGCGAACGCCGAGGGCGTGTACTACATCTACGGGCGCCAGAGCTGCGACACGCGCAAGCTCGAGGACAACGCCCTCGACGTCGGCAACGCCAATTTCGGCGGCCAGGAAGCGCTCATGGTCTTCGACGACGTGTTCGTGCCCTGGGACCGCGTGTACATGTGCGGCGAGATCGAGTTCTCGGGCGCGCTCGTGGAGCGCTTCGCCGGCTTCCACCGCCAGAGCTACGGCGGCTGCAAGGTCGGCGTCGGCGACGTCCTCATCGGCGCCGCTGCGACGGCCGCCGACATGAACGGGGCGGCCAAGGCCAGCCACATCAAGGACAAGCTCATCGAGATGACGCACCTCAACGAGACGCTCTTCTCGTGCGGGCTGGCCTGCTCCTACGAGGGCGTCAGGATGCCGGCCGGCAACTTCCAGATCGACATGCTGCTCGCCAACGTGTGCAAGCAGAACGTGACGCGCTTCCCCTACGAGATCGCGCGCCTCGCCGAGGACATCGCCGGCGGCCTCATGGTCACCATGCCGTCGGCCCAGGACCTCGCCGACGAGAAGATCGGCCCCATCGTCGAGAAGTTCCTTGTGGGCCAGTGCGACACGCCGGTGATCGACCGTCTGCGCATCCTGCGCCTCGTGGAGAACCTCACGCTCGGCACCGCCGCCGTGGGCTACCGCACCGAGAGCATGCACGGCGCCGGCTCGCCGCAGGCGCAGCGCATCATGATCGCGCGCCAGTCCAACATCAACCACAAGAAGGAGCTGGCCAAGGCACTGGCCGGCGTCGGCAAGCCGTGGCAGAACAAGGCCAAGGTGCCGACCGCGGTGCAGGCCGACTAGGCATGACGGACGAGGATGGCGCGGAACGGGAGGAGCGGGTGAAGGTCGTCTACTGCGGCGGCTGCAATCCGCACATCGACCGCTCCGCCGTCGCCGCCGGCCTGCCCCTCGACGACCAGGACGTACGCGCGGGAGCCACCGTGCACCTCAGCGGCTGCCCTCGGGCGTGCGCCTCGGACCACCGGCTGACCGGCGAGCAGGACGCGGCGCCGGGCGCGGCCGCCGAAGCGGCGCCGCGCCCCGGGCGCGACCAGGTCAAGGTCGTCGTAGCCGGTGAGCTGGTGGACGGCGTCCCCACGCCCGAGGCCCAGCTCGCAACCACGATCACGCGCAAGCTCAAGGAGTAACGGGATGGACTGGAAGTCGGAGTACGAGCGCAAACGCGTGTCCGCCGCCGAGGCGGTGAAGTGCGTCAAGTCGGGCGACCGCGTGGTGTTCGCGCACGCCTGCGGCGAGCCGCTCGAGCTCGTCGACGCGCTCGTCGCCCGCGCCGCCGAGCTCGAGCACGTGGAGATCAACCACATGGTCGCCATGGGCAAGGGCGAGTACGCCCGGCCCGAGTACGCGGACAGCTTCTACCACAAGTCGCTGTTCGTCGGCGCCTCCACGCGCGAGGCCGTCAAGGACGGGCGTGGCGACTACATCCCGGTCTTCTTCCACGAGATCCCCAAGCTCTTCTGCGAAGGCTACCTGCCACCGGACGTCGTGCTCATCCATGTCTCGCCGCCCGACAGGCACGGCTTCTGCTCGTTCGGCATCTCGGTCGACTACACCAAGCCGGCGGCGCAGGTCGCCAAGACGGTCGTCGCCCAGGTGAATCCCAAGATGCCGCGCACCCACGGCGACTCGTTCATCCACGTCTCGGAGATCGACTTCGTCGTCAAGACGGAGCAGGACATCATCGAGCTGCCGCCACCGCGGATCGGCCCCGTCGAGGAGGCCATCGGCCGCCACATCGCCGGCCTCGTCGACGACGGGGCCTGCCTGCAGCTCGGCATCGGCGGCATCCCGGACGCCGTCCTCGCCTTCCTTCACGAGAAGAACGACCTCGGCATCCACTCGGAGATGTTCAGCGAAGGTGTCGTCGACCTCTACAACGAGGGCGTCATCACCAACGCCAACAAGGCGATCAACCGCGACAAGATCACGGCCACCTTCCTGATGGGTACGCGCCGGCTGTACGACTTCGTGGACGACAACCCGGCCGTCAACATGTACCCCGTGAACTTCGTCAACGACCCCTACGTCATCGGCCAGAACGACCGTGTCGTGGCCATCAACTCGGCGATCCAGATCGACCTCATGGGACAGGTCGTTGCCGACTCGATGGGCCCGGTCCAGTTCACCGGCATCGGCGGCCAGGTGGACTTCGTGCGCGGCGCCGCCCGCAGCCGCGACGGCAAGGCGATCATCGCCCTGCCGTCCACGGCCAAGAAGGGCGCTGTCTCGCGCATCGTCGCGGGCCTGGCCACCGGCACCGCCGTCACGACCATGCGCGCCGACACCGACTACGTCGTCACCGAGCACGGCGTCGCGCACCTGCGCGGCAAGGGCCTGCGCGAGCGCGCCGAGGCCCTGCTCGACATCGCCGACCCCACGTTCCGAGATCAGATCCGCGAGGAGGCCGCCGCCCTCTACGGCGGCGGGCGCCTGCCCCGCTAACGACCCCCTGCACGGAGGAGACAAGAAGCATGGATACCAAGATCCGCGTCCACAGGGCGCCCAAGACGCTCATCACGGGCAACGGCTGCGTCGCCCAGATCGGCACCGAAGCCAAGAAGCTGCACGCCAAGCGGGTGCTCATCATCACCGACCCCGGCGTGGCCTGCTGCGGCACCGTGGACAGCGTGGAGACTCCGCTGCGTGAGACCGGCATGGAGGTCGGCATCTACGACAAGGCCGTCCCCGAGCCGCCCATGGGCAGCGTGCACGAGATCGTCGACATCGCCAAAGAGGGCAAGTACGACCTCATCGTCGGCTTCGGCGGCGGCTCTGCCATCGACGTCGCCAAGGTCGTCGCCGTCCTCGCTCCCAACGACGACCGCCTCGAGGACTACGTGGGCGTCGACCAGGTGCCGCACAAGGGCCTGCCGTTCATCGCCGTGCCGACCACGGCCGGCACCGGCAGCGAAGTCACGGCGATCGCCATCTTCGCCAACGAGAAGCTCAACGTGAAGCAGGGCGTGGTCAGCCCGCACCTCATCCCCAACATCGCGCTGGTAGACCCCGTGCTCACCTACAGCTGCCCGCAGGGCGTCACCGCCGCCAGCGGCATGGACGCCCTCATCCACAACATCGAGGCCTACATCTCGGTGAACGCGACGATGCACACCGACCCGCTCGCGGCCGAGGGCATCAAGCTCATCAGCAAGAGCATCCGTACGGCCGTCTTCGACGGCGGCAACGCCTGGGCACGGCACAACATGGCGATGGGCTCGCTGCTCGGCGGCATCTCCTTCGGCAACGCCGGCGTCGGCGCCGTGCACGCCATGAGCTACCCCATCGGCGGCATGTTCCACGTGCCGCACGGCATCGCCAACACGCTCATGCTGCCGTGGGTCATGGAGTTCAACATGCTCGCCTGCCCGCAGTTCTTCAGGGAGATCGGCGAGCTCATGGGTGAGGACATGGAAGGCCTCAGCGACCGCGAGGGCTGCGAGGTCACGCTGCAGACGCTGCGCACGCTGGCCGAGGACCTCGAGGTGCCGCAGTATCTCAACGAGGTCGGCATCCCCGAGTCCGCCATCCCGGCGCTCGTCGAGGGCGCGCTCACGCAGGGCCGCCTGTGGAACAACAACCCGCGCAAGTTCAGCGCCGAGGACATGACGCAGGTCTACAAGAACATGGCCGTCAAGCCGGGCACCGAGCCGGCCAAGGAGAAGAAGGCGCCGGCCAAGAAGGCCGCCGCCAAGAAGTAGGCACTGCGCAGACCACCACCTGACGGCTGTTCGCCGGCGCCCGGGGCTCCCCCGCCTCCCGCCGCCGGTCGCCGTACCAGACGGGCGGGCGGGGCGGCCTTGATCTCTTGGCCG
>CAIWHY010000261.1 GCA_903912585.1 uncultured Thermoleophilia bacterium
CGGCCTGCCCGGCGGAGCCGCCGCAGGCGGCGGCGACGAGGACCAGGGCGAGCGCGACCGCCACCACCGCGGGCCCCGTCACGCTCTGTCGTCTCGTCCGTGTGCTCACGATCGCTGCCCTTCGTCGCGCGGTCTTCGCCCGGAGGCGCCGGCGAACAGACATACTGAACCGTCGGCGGGCGCTGGTCCAGCGCGCCGGCTCCTGCGGGTCCGGCGCGCCGGCTCCCGCCGGTCCAGCGCGCCGGCTCTGCGGGCGGCGCCCGCGCTTGCCGTCGTGCTACTGTCCGGCACGATAAGCCGCCGCTTTGGTCGGCGTGGTGACGCGGCGCCCGCCCGCTGGCGAGGGCGACGGATGGGCGCGGGGAGGAGGGACGTCGATGCAGGCGCAAGGCATCTCGGAGCGCGACGCGGGCACCGGGCGCGAGCCGCTCACCGTCGTCGCGCTCGGCGACTCCACGACCGCGATCGACGACTGGAGCGGCCATGGCATCTCGTCCTACGCGGAATTGCTGCCCGCCGCCCTCGCGGCTCACGGCATGCGGGCGCGCGTCGTCAACGCCGGCATCGGCGACACCACGACGCGCGACGCGCGGAAGCGGCTCGACCGCGACGTGCGCGCCTTCGCCCCGGACCTCGTGCTCGTCCAGTTCGGCATCAACGACTCCTGGATCGACGCCGAGGAGGGCCGGCGCGAACCGCGCCTGGCGCGCGCCGAGTACCGCGACAACCTCGTCTTCATCGTGCGCACGCTCAGGGTCGACGGCGCGCGGATCGTGCTCATGACGCCCAACCCGATGCGCTGGGATCGTGCGGAGGAGATCGCCGTCTTTCGCGCCCATCCGGGGCTCCTCGACGCGGCCGACGAGCGCGGCCTCAACGGTCTGCTGGACCTCTACGCTCAGACCGTTCGGGAGGTCGCGCGCGAGCAAAACGTGTCGCTCGTGGACGTGCACCGCGCCTTCGAGGCGTATGGAGACGCCCCGGGCCGGTCGATCCGCGAGCTCCTGATCGCGGGCGACGGCATCCACCCGAGCGCGGCCGGTCAGCGGCTCGTGTGCCGGCTCGTCACGGCGGCGCTCGCCGGCCTCTTGCGTCCCTAGTCGCCGCCGGCCTCGCCTTCGGCGCGATCCGCGTGCCGGTCGAGGCCGCCGTCCGCATCGGCGAGATCGCCATCGTCGAGGACGTGCCGCGCACCACCACCGTCGTCGCGCCGATGGACGTGGGCCTCGACGTCCTTCCGCACTGCCTTCCCGGAGACCCCACGCGCGAACGCTCAGAGAGGTGTGCGAACGGGGAGCAGGCGGGAATCCTGTACCGGTCCGAAGTCACGGGAGCCGCAGGGCACCGGGCCGCGATCGAAGGGGGAGAGCATGCGCAGAAGACTCGCAACACTGACCACCGTCGTACTGAGCTTGGGGGCGCTCGCGCTGGCGCTCCTGGGAGCCGCCGCCGCGTCGGCGGCGGTGATGAGTCCGAACCTGGTCACGAACGGCGGCGCGGAAGTGGGCCAGGCGGCGACCGACAACGCGCAGATCTTCGCGCCCACGGGGTGGAAGACGACGGGCCAGTTCACGGCCATCATCTACGGCGCCTCCGGCGGCTTCCCCGACGCGGCCGTCTCTGCCGCGATCGGCGGCGGCAAGGCCTTCTTCGCGGGCGGCAGCGTGGCCCTCTCGACCGCGACGCAGACCATCAGTGTGCCCTCCAGCTGGAGCAGATCGGTGAAGAGCGGAGTGGTGAAGGCCGTGCTCTCCGCCGACCTCGGCGGCTATGCCAGCCAGACCGACCAGGCCACAGTCACCGCGACCTTCCTCGACAAGAAGGGTCAAAAGGCGAAGTCGTTCAAGATCGGCCCGGTGACCTCCGCAGCTCGCGTCAACGAGACGACGCTGCTCCTGCGCACGGCGACTCGCAGCGTCCCGACGTCGACGCGCAAGATCATGGTCGTCATCACGGCGACGCGCGTCGCCGGTAGCTACAACGACGCCTACGCCGACAACGTGAGCTTGGTCCTCAAGCGGTAGCGCACTGCAGGCTCAAGGCATGCAAGCTTAAGGACGGGCTTGTGCCGATGAACGCAGAGAGGCCCGGCGATGGTCTGCCGGGCCTCTCCGACTCAGATGCTCGCCCAGTACAGCATCGGCCAAGTGCCGACTGCGCTCAGGGAGTGTGGTACCCGCCACCCATCCAGCCGTAGTTAGTGGCTTCGGCCAGCGCACTGCCGCCGCTGACGCTGGCGAACTGGCCGCTTGCCGTGCTATTGAAGCCGCCGGAGACACTGGCGCCTCTGTTGGACGCCGCGTTGTACTCGCCGCCGCTCACCGTGGCGTCGTGGCCGCTCGCCGTGTTCCCGGCTCCGCCACTGATGCTCGCGTAGTTCGCGCTGGTCGTGTTGTTGGATCCGCCGCTGACGCTGGCGCACTGGCCACCGGCAATGTTCAAGACGCCGCCGCTGACGCTGGAGTAAGAGTCGTTGGCGGTGTTTTCGTTGCCGCCGCTGACGCTGGAGTACACGCCGCTCGCGGTGTTGTAGACGCCTCCGCTGACGCTGGCGAAGAAGCTGCTGACGGTGTTCCCGGCGCCGGCGACGAAGCTGCCGTAGCTCGTGAAGTTGTTGGTATCGCCGACGACGAGGTTGTTGGCGCCCGTGCGGTAGGTGGCGGGCAGCGGGTCTGGGGCGGCGTCCCACCCGACGATCAGGTTGCCGAGGTGGGACCCGTCCTCCTCCGCGCTCGCGCTGCGCACGTGCACGTTGGCGCCCTGGAAGACGATGTTAGGGCCGGCGACGCCGGTCACGGCGTTCGTGTTCAGGCTCACGTAGGGAGCGATGGCGAGCAGCGAGGCGGCATCCGTGAGCTTCTGGCCCTGCGTGGCGATGGCCGCCTCGTCGGCGCTCAACTTGGCGGTAAGCGTCGTGATCGTCGCAGCCTGCGCCGTGAGCTTCGTTCCCTGGCCGGCGATGGTGGTCGCCTGGGCGCTCATCTTCTTCTGCAACGCAGCCACGGTCTTCGCGAGCTTCTTGAGGCTCGGCGTCGAGGCGCTCGCCACGCCCGGCAGGACGAGGACGACGCAGACGCTGAGGGTGAGGGCGAGCACGAACTTCTTCATGGCGGCCTCCGTTCGGGTGCCCGCCCGCCGGCCCCGCGGACCCGCAGGCGTCCAGTCGATGGTCGATGCCGCTCAGTCGAAGGCGATACATCCTTGACCGCTGCGGCTCGCTCTCTACGTCGGCGCAGGGCCGCGCAACCCTGAATCCCTGGCCGTCGCGCGCGGTCTGGTCCCGGCGGCCACGTCCTCCCGCCGAGGACTCCGGCGCGGCGGGCCGCTCCTGCGTTTGCGGCCGTCGGGCCCGGGTAGGGTCGCTGCAGGGACCGGATCGGAATCTCGGCCGCGCCCGCGACCCGACGCTCGCCCGAGCTTCGGGTCGCTTTGCGCAGGGCCGTCGACTATGCGGAGGGCATCGTGGCCGCCAAGAAGAAGTGGAGCGAACGCAGCAGGTGCAGCCGGGCGCTGATCGTCGCCACCGGCGTCGTTGAAGTCGTGCTTCTCGCGGCAACGCTCATCGACCTCAAGCGCCGGCCGGCAGGGCAGATCAACGGCTCGAAGCGGGTGTGGACGGCGCTGGCCTTCGTCAACGTCCTGGGGCCGATCTCGTACTTCACCTTCGGGCGGCGGCGAGGCTAGCTGCCGGCGGCTGCTCGCTTTGCATTTGCGTCCGCTCGCGAGTGGGTAGGGTCCCTCCCGGCCCGGCGCTTGCCGCGACGACTACCGGCGTGCCGGGCCTCTCTGCGTCCTTCTCCCAACTGCGGTTCCGTCCGCGTCGTGCCGATACTGGTCGGAGAGGCAACCAGGAAACAGGAGGCACTCGCATGAAATGGCTGCTCGCATGGATGGCGGCGCTTGTCTTGGCGCTGGCCGTCGTTGGGATCGCGACTCAGCCGGCGCGAGCGAACGACCAGTGGCCCATCGTCGGAACGTGGGTGGGCAACGGCTACACGTTCGTCGTCCGAGACCCGGTCGGCTCGCGGTTTCTGGTCATCTGGAACAACGGCAACGGTCACAAGCTTGTGCGCTTCTGGATCAAGGCTCACGACGCGCACCACTACTACGAGGTCAAACATCACCACTACACCTATCGCGTCTTTGACGACGGCTCGCTGAAGGCCCACTACAAGGACTGGAACGAGCACTGGGGATACTGGGACTACCATCGCGCAAGTTGAGGCGACGCCACGCTGGTCGCAAGTAGGACACGCTCGACGGCATAGGCGAGGAACACCATGATCTCACCTGCGCTGAGCGTCGCCGCTTCCTCGTCGGCCTCGCTCCCTGCGACCGAGGCGATCGCAGGCGACTCCGACTTGACCAGGAGCCCAGTTCAGTCCGGCAGCGTTCACGAAGGAGGAACGACTCGACGTCAGACACCGGCCCCGGAGCCCCACAAAGGGTGCAGCGTGGCGGTCTCGCGGGAGAAGCACTCACAGCGTCGCCGCGGGCTGCGTCAGGTGGCCCTTGCTGGTGAAGCGGAGTACCGTTACAGATGAGCGCGGATGTGCACCTGCACGTCTGCCACGAATCAGGTGCCGCGGCCGTCAGCTGCCGGCGCCGCAGGAGGGTCCCCTTTGACCCACCCCAAGAGCCCCGACCACGAGCCGGCCCTGCTCTCCGAAGAGGCGGCCGCTGGCAAGTGCGGCCTCAGCCGCCCGACCTTCCGGCGCTGGATCGCGGCCAACTGCATCGAACCAGTGATGGCCCCCGGCGCCGCGCGCACGGAGCTCTACCGGCGCGAGGACATCGACGCCTTCACGGGCAGCCGCTGATGCACCCCTCGAGACTCTCGCTGGCGGCGCTGCGCGCAGCGGCCGTGCGCACGCGCCCCAGGCTCGGCGGCTGCGCCGGCGAGCATCAGCTGGCCTTGAGAGTCCGGGCCTCGCATGCTTAGGTACCGGCGCCTCATCTTCGGGCTGCTGGCCGTGCTCGTGCTCGCGTCGATCGCGTTCACGCTCCATGGCCGCTCCACGAGCAGCGCGGTGCACTACACCTACGCCGGCGGCCCGCACAGCTTCACCGGTCAGCTCGATGCCGGTCAGGTCAAGTCGGTCTCGATCGACCTCACGGCGCAGACCGTCACCGTGCAGCCGACCAGCGCGCCGTCCTACACGATCGCCTACCCCGATGCCGTGCTGCTCAGCGACCTGCTCTCCCAGCACGGGCACGTCGCGGTCGCGGTCAAGAGCGGGGGCTCCCAGTGGTGGAGCAGCCTGCTCACCCTGCTGCTGCCCCTGCTGCTCATCGTCGGATTCATGGTCTTCATGATGCGCCGCATGCAGGGCGGCGGCTCCAAGGTCATGAGCTTCGGCAAGAGCCGCGCCAAGCGCGTCAGCGTCGACTCGCCCAAGGTGACGTTCAAGGACGTCGCCGGGGCGGACGAGGCCGTCGAGGAGCTGCACGAGATCAAGGAGTTC
>CAIWHY010000262.1 GCA_903912585.1 uncultured Thermoleophilia bacterium
CGCGCGCCTTCGCTCGCTTCCCGAGCCAGCCCGGCAGCCGCGTCCAGGATCTCCTGGCGGCCGCCGTAGTTGAAGGCGATGTACAGCGTCATGCGCGTGTTCCCCGCGGTCAGCGCCTCCGCATCGTCGATGCGGCGCGCGAGCTTGGCCGGCACCCCCTGCCGGCTGCCCACGAAGCGCACGCGTGCCCCGCGCTCGTGCATGTCCGGCACCTGCGAATCTATCATCTCGACGAACAGCTGCATCAGCGCCTCGACCTCTTCGGGCGGCCGGTTCCAGTTCTCCGTCGAGAACGAGTAGACCGTGACCTCCTTGATGCCGAGGTCGAGCGCGTGCTCGAGGACGCGCCGCAGCGTCTTCGCCCCGGCGCGGTGCCCGGCCGCCACCGGCAGCCGCCTCTGCTGCGCCCAGCGGCCGTTGCCGTCCATGATGATGGCGACGTAGTCGGCGGTGGCGCCGCCCGCCGCAGGTTCGGCGGCGCCCTGCGCCCCGCGCAGCCGCCAGCGCGCCAGCCAGCCCTTGAGAGATGCCATCAGCCGGGTCCGCCCGCGCAGCGCGCGTCAGACCTCGAGGATCTCGGCTTCTTTGTGCTTGAGCAGCTCGTCGATCTCGTGCACGTGGTCGTCGGTGGCCTTCTGGAGGTCGTGCTCGGCGCGCTTCTCGGCGTCCTCGCCTACCTCGCCCTCGTGCACGAGCTCCTTGAGGTCCTTCATGCAGTCGCGACGCACGTTGCGCACCGCGATGCGGCCGTCCTCGGCGAGCTTGTGCACCATCTTGACGAGCTCTTTGCGCCGATCCTCGGTGAGCGACGGGATCGGCAGCCTGATCACGCTGCCGTCGTTGCTCGGGTTGAGCCCCAGGTCCGACTCCATGATCGCCTTCTCGATGGTCTTCATCGAGGTCTTGTCGTAGGGCTGGATGGTCACGAGTCGCGGCTCGGGGGCGGCGATGTTGGCCATCTGCTTGAGCGGCGTGGACGTGCCGTAATAGTCCACGTGGATGCGGTCCAGCAGTCCCACGCTGGCGCGCCCGCTGCGCACCGTGTTGAACTCGGTCTTGACGGCCTCGAACGCCATGTCCATGCGGTGCCTGGCGTCGGCGAGCAGCTCCTTCTCCACCAATCCTCCCTTTGCCGGAGTCAGCCCTCGGCGGGCGTGTGCACGATGGTGCCCACACGCTCGCCGGAGAGAACACGGACGATATTGTCGCCGGTCATCTTGAACACGTGGATCGGCATGCGGTTGTCCATGCAGAGGCTCAGCGCGGTCGTGTCCATCACTTTGAGACCACGCTCGATCGCCTGCAGGTGAGTGATGTCGGGGATGAACGTCGCCGAGCTGTCGCGCTCGGGATCGGCCGTGTAGACGCCGTCGTACTCGCGCTTGGCCATGAGGATGGCCTCGGCCTCGAGCTCGAGGGCGCGCAGCGCCGCCGCGGAGTCGGTGCTGAAGTACGGGTTGCCGGTGCCGGCGGCGCAGATCACGACGCGCCCCTTCTCGAGGTGGCGGATGGCGCGGCGCCGGATGTACGGCTCGCAGACTGCGGTCACGGGGATGGCGCTCATCACGCGCGTGTCCACGCCCACATCCTCGAGGGCATCCTGAAGGGCGAGGCCGTTCTGCACCGTGGCGAGCATGCCGATGTGGTCGCCGGTGGTGCGGTCCATGCCGCCGGCGGCGGCCGCCATCCCGCGGAAGATGTTGCCGCCGCCGACGACGATGGCGATGTCCACGTCGAGGCTCCGCCCGACCTTGATGTAGGAGGCGATCTCCTTGGTCGTGCCCGGGTCGATCGCCCGCTCCTCGGTGCCGAGCGCCTGTCCGCTCAGCTTGAGAAGGACGCGATGGAAGGCGCTGGTTGGGGGACCGCCTTCCACGGCGCTCAACCGGCTACGGTCGTCTCGCCGAGCTGGAAGCGCACGAAGCGGCGCACTTCCACGTTCTCGCCGATCACGCCGACGAGATCGGTGCGCACCTGCTCCATCGTGCGGTCGGGGTCCTTGACGAACGCCTGCTCCATGAGACAGGTCTCGCCGAAGAACTTCTCAAGCTTCCCGGTGAGGATCTTCTCGATCACGTTCTCGGGCTTGCCCTTGACCTGGTCGGACTCGGCGTAGATCGCCTTCTCGCGGGCGACGACGTCCTCCGGCACCTCGTCGCGCGACACCCACAGCGGCGATGCGGCGGCGACCTGCATGGCGAGGTCGTGCGTGAACTCCTTGAACGGCTCGCTGCGCGAGACGAAGTCGGTCTCGACGCCGACCTCGACGAGCACGCCGATCTTGCCGCCGGCGTGGATGTACGAGTCCACGGCGCCGTCCTTGGTGGCGCGGGCGCTCTTCTTCTGCGCGCTGGCGAGGCCTGACTTGCGCAGCTCGTCCATCGCCTTCTCGACGTCGCCGGCGGTCGCCGCCAGCGCCTTCTTGCAGTCCATCATCCCGGCCCCGCTCTTGTCGCGGAGCTCCTTTACCAGTGCAGCGGTGATCTCAGCCACAGCACGATCCTTTCATAGGGTCGGCGATTATTCTCGTAGGGGCCTTACTCGGCCTTGTCGGCCTTCGGCGCGGCCTTGGCCGCTGCCTTGGGCTCAGCCTTGGCATCCGTCTTGGGTTCGGCCTTCTTGGCTACCGGCTTCTCGTCCTTCGCCTCCGCCTTCGCCTTGGGCTCTGCCTTGACTGCGGCCTTCGGCTCGGCCTTGGGCTCTGCCTTGGGCTCTGCCTTGGGCTCTGCCTTGGGCTCTGCCTTCTTGGCGACGGGCTGCTTGGCGGCCGGCTTGACGGCAGCCTCCGCGGCGACCTCTTCCACGACCTCGGCCACAGCCTCGGCTACGACCGCTTCGACCACGGCCTCTTCGGCGACAGCCTTGGCGGCAGCCGCTTCGACGACGGCCTCCCGGGCGACGGCCTTGGCGGCTGCCGCTTCGACGACGGCCGCGGCAGCCAGATCGGCGGCGGCCTTGGCATTGGCCGCCGCAGATTCTGCGGCGGCCTTCTCGGCGGCCGCGACGGCCTCGGCAACGGCGACTTCCTCGGCGGCCTTGCGCTCGGCCTCGGCCTTCATCTCGGCTTCGGTGAGGAGCTGGCGGCCGGCGGCGACGGCGTCGGCCATGACGCGCACGATGAGTCCGCAACTGCGGATAGCGTCGTCGTTGCCGGGGATGATGTAGTCGACCTCGTCCGGGTCGCAGTTGGTGTCCACGAGCGCGACGATCGGGATCTTGAGCTTGCGCGCCTCTTTGATGACGATGGCCTCCTTGCGGGGGTCGACGACGAAGACGGCGGCCGGCAGGCGCTCCATGTTGGCGACGCCGCCGAGGTTCTGTTCGAGCTTGCGCAGGTCGCCGCGCAGCTGCATCGCCTCGCGCGTCGGCAGGAGGTCGAGCGAACCGTCTTCGGAGAGGTGACGCAGCTCGTGCATGCGCTTGATGCGCTTGCTGAGGGTGGCGAAGTTGGTGAGCAGCCCGCCGAGCCAGCGGTTGCAGACGTAGGGCATGCCCACGCGCTCGGCCTGCTCCTTCATGGCCTCCTGGCACTGCTTCTTGGTGCCCACGAAGAGGACGCCGCCGCCGCGCTCTGCGGTCTTCTTGAGGAAAGCGTAGGCCTCGTCGATGAGGACCGTCGACTTCTGGAGGTCGATGATGTAGATGCCGCCGCGCTCGCCGAAGATGAAGTGCTTCATCTTGGGGTTCCAGCGGCGGGTCTGGTGACCGAAGTGGACGCCGCTGGTGAGCAGGTCCTTCATGCTGACGGTGTGCTGCTGCGGAGCAGGCAAGAGTGCCTCCTTCTGAAACGGTTACGGGGCGGCGAGGACCGGCGCGGGACGCGCCGGCGGCAAGGCCGCCACTCTGTTGCCGGCAGTCGGTCAGTGGAATCGGGCGGCGAGGCTCGCAAGCGCTCGCCGGCCGACACCGCCACGGACCGGGGGTCCGCCGGGTCGGGGTTGGACACAACGACCGCAGATGATACCACAGGTCAGGCTCGCGGCGCAGGCCGCGGCGCCCGCGACGCAGGCCGCACGCGGCGCGACCGCGACGGCGGAGAACGGCCTACCCGATCGCGGCCGGCTCGATCTCGTCGCGCAGCCGGCCCTTGAGGCGCAGGATAGCCTTGGTGTGCAACTGCGAGACGCGCGACTCCGTGACTCCCAGCACCTCGCCGATCTCGCGCAGGGTGAGGTTCTCGTAGTAGTAGAGCGCGATGACGATCTTCTCGCGCTTGGGCAGCGCGTCGATGGCGGCCGCCAGCCGCGCCTTCATCTCGCTCAGATCGAGCATCTTCGAGGGATCGCGGCTCTTGGGGTCCTCGATCGTGTCGATCAGCGAAGCCTGGTCGCCGTCCGAGCCGGAGATCGACCAGAGCTCGTCGAGCGCGACGATGCTGGTGTTGGAGATCTGCGTCAGCGACTGCGCGAACTCCGCCTGCGTGATCCCGAGCTCGTCGGCGATCTCCTGGTCGGTGGGGGCGCGCTGCAGGCGGCTCTCGAGGGACGCGCACGCCTTCTCGATCTCGCGCGCCTTGCTGCGCACCGAGCGGGGCACCCAGTCGAGCGAGCGCAGCTCGTCGATGATGGAGCCCTTGATGCGCGAGATCGCGTAGGTCTCGAACTTGATCTCGCGCGCCGGGTCGAAGCGCTCGAGGGCGCCGATGAGGCCGAGCAGCCCGTAGCTGATCAGGTCCGACTCCTCGATGTGCGAGGGCAGTCCGTTGCTCATGCGGCCGGCCACGTACTTGACCAAGGGCGAATACGACAGGATGAGGCGATCTCGAGCCGCCTTGTCGCCCTGGTGCTTGTAGCGGCCCCAGAGCTCGCGCACTGTGTCCTCGTCAAGTCGCGTCATGGTCGACACGGCGTCCTCTCCCCGCGCCTGCGGCCGCCGCACGGCGACGGCCCGCATCCGGCGCACCCGGGCGCCGTCATGCGCGCGGGTGGTGGATGTCGTAGACCTTGCGCAGATGCGCCGCGCTCACGTGCGTGTACACCTGCGTCGTAGCGACTGACGCGTGCCCCAGCAGTTCCTGGATGGCTCGCAAATCGGCACCCCTCTCCAGCATATGCGTGGCATAGGCGTGCCGCAACATATGGGGCGACGCCGCGTCGATGCCGGCAATACTGCAGTATTTTACAACGAGCCGACGGATGTCCGAAGTCAGAAGGGGGCGGCCACTGCGCGACAGCAGCAACGGGGACGCGCCGAGACGGCCCGCGGAGGGCGTCTGCGACGCCGCCGGAGAGCTCGCGGCGAGCGCTCCGCGCCCGCGTTCGAGGTACCGGCGCAAAGCTGCGGCAGCCTCTTCCCCGACCGGCACGACGCGCGTCTTGCCGCCCTTGCCGCGCACGATGAGCTGCGCCTGACCGGCCTTGACTTCGGCCATGGTCAGGCCGACGACCTCCTGGCTGCGCAGGCCGCAGCCGTACAGGAGCTCGAGGGCGAGCCGGTCGCGCAACTCGAAGGGGCTCGTCCCCCCCGCCGCCGCGAGCAGCTCGTCGACATCCCTCACGCTCAGCACGCGCGGCAGCCGCCGGCGGCGGCGCGGGCCCGGGAGCGCGCGGGTGGGGTCCGCGGCGAGCACGTCGCGCTCGGTGAGGAAGCGGGACAGCCCGCGCAAGGTGGAGAGCTTGCGCGACAGAGTCGCGGGAGCGTAGCCGCGGCGCCCGAGATCAGACGAGAAGGCGCGCACCGTGCGCCGGTCGAGGCCCTCGAGCGAGCCGCCGCGCCCGTCGAGCCACTCGAGCAGCTGCTGAAGGTCCGAGCGATACGAGCGTCGCGTGGCGACGCTGGCGCCACGGACCTCGAGGTCGCGCAGGTAGGCCGCGACCCGGCCTTGGGGGTCGGTCGCGGCGAGGAACTTCTCTGTCGGCGCCGCCTCAGGACGGTCGGCTACGGTCAACGGGCGCTCCCTTCGGCGCCCCTATGCTTCAACGCTGCGCGCTCGCGTTCCTGCGCAGGTGCGCCCGACTCAGCTCCGCCGCAACCGGTAGACACCTCCCGGCTCGAGGCTCACGAGGCCGTCGACCTCGAGCCGGCTCAGCCAGCCGGCGACCTCGTGCACCGGCAGAGCGCAGCGTGCGGCGGCCTGGTCGGGGGACAGAGAGCCGTCGGCGAGCGCCTTCAGGACCGGCAAGGCCGCCGCGTACTCGATGACGGCCTCCCGCCGGGAGCCATCACCGCCCACAGAGGCATCACCCGGCAGGCGCGCGACCTCGACGAGCCCGATGCCCAGCGCCGCCGTGACGTCGGCGGCCGACTCGCAGAGCCCCGCGCCCTGCCTGAGGAAGGCGTGCGGAGCCGCCGTGAGCCGCCTGCCGGCCTCCCCCGGGACGGCGAGCACCTCGCGTCCCAGGTCGAGCGCGAAGTCGACGGTGAGCCGCGCGCCGCTGCGCTCGGCGCCCTCGACGATGACGACCGCCCGGCCGAGGGCCGCCATGATCCGGTTGCGCGCCGGGAAGCGCCAGGCGCGCGCCGGGACTCCCCAGGCGAACTCCGAGACCACGAGGCCCCGGAGCAGGACCTCCTCGTACAGCGACCGGTTGACGCGGGGGTACACGACGTCCGCGCCGCAGCCGAGGACGGCGACCGTCGCGACCTCCGCCGGCCTGCCGGCGTCGAGTGCCCCGCGGTGCGCGGCCGCGTCCACTCCCGTCGCCAGGCCGCTCACGACCAGCAGCCCGCGCAGGCCCAGATCGCGGCCCAGCAGCCGGGCCATCTCCGCCCCGTAGGGCGACGGGCCACGCGTGCCGACCACCGTGACCGCCGTCGCCTTGCCGGTGAGGTGCAGGCGGCGCTCGACCTCCTGGCGGCCGCAGGCGGCGCGCACGAACAAGCAGAACGGAGGGTCGGACAAGTCTCGCAGCGCCGGCGGATAGAGGTCGTCCGACCACGCCGCCAGCGCGCCACCGGCGTGAGGCGCGGACGCCGCCGCGAGCCCGCACGGACCACGCTCCAGCACGGCGAGGAAGCGCCGCTCGTCCCCGGTGGGCAGGGCTTGTGCGGCGCCGGCCTGGCCGGGGCCCGGGCGCCCGCCGCCGTCGTGGCGCCCGACCGACGCCCGCTGCCCGACGGCCTGAGTGAGCGCGCGCGGCGACTGCGCGACGACCTCTTCGACGCTGCCGAACGTGCGCACGAGGCGTTTGACGAGCCCGCTCCGCCAGGAGGCCAGCGTCCCCAGCCACACGCACACGTCGCGCTTGCTGGCGGCAGGCACGTGGCGAGCCCCGCCGGAGGGCCGCTCAGAGCTCACCCGCGCCCCTGGCTCGATACGACAGGCTTTCGGAGATGTGTTTCAGGCCGATCGTGTCAGCACCGGCGAGGTCGGCGATGGTCTGCGCCACCTTGACCACACGGTCGCAGGCGCGGGCGCTGAGCCGCAGACGGTCGTAGGCGCGGTCGAGCAGCGCGATGCCGTCCCGCTCCACCATGCAGAGCCTGCGCACGTCGCGAGGCGCCATGTGCGCGTTGGCGTAGGCACCGGTGCCGTGCAGGCGGCGCAGCTGCACCTCGCGCGCCCGCACGACGCGCACGCGGACCTCGCGGGAGGCCTCCGCGGGCGCCGGATCGCGCCGGTCGCGCGGCGCCACGCGAGGCACGTCGACGCACAGGTCGATGCGGTCGAGCAGGGGACCGCTGAGGCGCGCGCCGTACTGGCGCACGCGATAGGCCGGGCAGGTGCAGTCGTGCTCGCGATCGCCGAGGTACCCGCACGGGCACGGGTTCATGGCCGCCACGAGCATGATGCGCGCCGGGAAGGTGAGTGAGGTGAGCCGCCGGCTGATGGTGATCTCGCCGTCCTCCAGCGGCTGCCGCAGCGCCTCGAGCGCCGACAGCCGGAACTCGGGGAACTCGTCGAGGAACAGCACGCCGAGGTGAGCGAGGCTGACCTCGCCGGGACGCGGCGTGCCCCCGCCGCCGACGAGACCGATGGAGGAGACCGTGTGGTGCGGAGCGCGAAACGGCCGCCGGGTGACGAGAGGCATCTCCGGCGGCAGCAGACCGGCCACGCTGAAGATACGCGTGACCTCGATCGCCTCGGCGGCGGTCAGCGAGGGCATGATCCCGGGGATGCGCCGCGCCAGCATGGTCTTGCCGGCGCCCGGCGGACCGGTCATGAGGATGTTGTGGGCGCCGGCCACGGCGATCTCGAGCGCTCGCTTGGCGAGGTGCTGGCCCACGATGTCGTTGAGGTCCGGGCCCTCGCCCGTCCCGCAGCGCAGGAGCGACCGCAGATCGGCCGGCGGAGCGGCTTCGCCGCCACCGGCCGCGAGCTGGGCGACCGCCTCGGTGAGCGTGCGGCCCGGGTAGACCTCGAGGCCGGGCACCAGGGAGGCCTCGGCGGCGTTGGCCGCGGGCAGGAGCAGCCCGCGCACGCCGCGCCGCCGCAGGCTCTGGGCGAGCGCCAGCGCCCCCGCCACCGGACGCAGCGACCCGTCGAGACCGAGTTCTCCCACTGCGGCGATGGGGCCGCGACCGTCGCAGCCGTCGGTGGCCTGACCGGTGGCGACCAGGAACGCGAGCGCGATCGGCAGGTCGAACGACGGCCCTTGCTTGCGCAGGTCGGCGGGCGCCAGATTGACGGTGATGCGCCGCGAGGGGAACTGGAACGCTGAGTTGACGATGGCGGCGCGCACGCGCTCGCGGCTCTCCTGCACGGCCGCGTCGGGAAGGCCGACGATGCTGAAGGCCGGCGCCGCCGCGACCACGTCGGCCTCGACCTCCACGGGATGACCCTCGAGGCCGCTCAGCGCTTCGCTGGCGATGCGGGCGAGCACCGGGCCTCCTCAGCCGTCACAGGTGAAGGCCGCGGGCAGGTGGCGCACGCGGCAGGGGACCGAGCCGGCGTCGACGGAGACGATGTCGAAGCGCACGTCGGTGACGCCGGCGAGCGCCCACGGGCGCCCCGACAGCCAGAGCTCGGCGAGGCGCGCGATCTGGCGGCGCTTGCGCACGTTGACGGCGTCTTCGGGCGCGCCGCAGGTGCTCGTGCGACGGGCCTTGACCTCGACGAAGGCGAGGACAGGGCCGCGGCGGGCGATGATGTCGAGCTCGCCGCGGCCGATGCGGACGTTGCGCCCGAGCAGGCGCCAGCCGCGTTCCTGGAGGTGACGAGCGGCGGCGTCCTCGGCGGCGCGGCCCAATGCCTGGCGTGCGTTCATGCCGCAAGGCTAGCGGCGCGGCCGCTTGCGGCCTATGGCTTCCGGGCCGCACGACGGTGACGTTGCGCAACGCCAACCCGCGGGGTGACTAGCGGAGGTCGCCCCCGAGCCCCAACCGTCGATAGGCATTGCTCGCGAACGAGAGCCGGTGCAGGACGCAGACCCCGTGCTCCACGATCGCCTCCTGATGGGCGGCGGTCGCGTAGCCCACGTGACGGTCGAAGCCGTACCGGGGGTAGGCGTCGTGCAGACGGGTCATGACCCGGTCACGGGTGACCTTGGCGACCACCGAGGCGGCGGCGATGGCGGCGGAGAGGCCGTCGCCGCCGATCACCTGCTGGTGCTCGCAGCCGCAGCCTGGGAGCGCGAAGCCGTCGATGAGCACGACGGCCGGGCGGGGCCGGAGGGCCTCGGCCGCACGGCCGAGCAGTGCGAGGTTGCAGCGGTGCAGGCCGACGCCGTCTATCGTCGCCGGGCTGCAGCTGACGACCACGACCTGGCGGGCGCGGCGCAGGATCTCCCCGTACAGCGCCTCGCGGGTGCGGCGCGTGAGCTTCTTGGAGTCGTCGAGCGCGGCGAGCGCGGCGTAGTCGTCGCCCCCAAGCGCCGCGAGGTCGAAGCAGACCGCGGCGGCCACCAGCGGCCCCGCGAGGCACCCACGCCCGGCCTCGTCCGCGCCGGCCACGAGGCCGCCGCCGGCGAGCGCGGCGTCGTAGGCGAAACGGTCGTTCATGCCCGCGGCGCGGCGCGCTTGCGTGCCGGCCTGCGGCTCACAGGCCGCCGAAGCGACCGGGCGGCCAGTACCGCCAGAAGGCGTGCCCCACGAGCTGGCCGCGAGACACGGGGCCGAACTCGCGGCTGTCGCCGCTGTCGGTGCGGTTGTCGCCCATCATGAAGTAGGCGCCGGCCGGTACGTGATACGGCTGCTGCAGCGACCAGGCGAGCCCGTTGGTGAAGGGGTCCGTGGGCTCCTGGCGGCCGCCGATGCGGCGCACGTAGGGCTCGTCGAGCTTGCGGCCGTTGACGTAGACGTAGCCATCGCGCAGGGAGATCACGTCCCCCGGCATGCCGATGATGCGCTTGATCAGGACCGGGCCGCCGCTGAGCGGAGGCGGCGGGTGGAAGACGGTGATCTCGCCGCGCTGCGGCTCTGTGAAGCGCCAGGAGATGCGGTCGACCAGCACGCGGTCGCCGATCAGCAGCGTGTTCTCCATCGACGCGGAGGGGATGCGGTACGGCTTGACCAGGAAGGCCTGGATGAGCAGCGCCACTGCCACGGCGACGACCGCCAGCAGGGCGTACTCGACGAGCGTCCTGCCGGTGGAGGCGGGCTTGCCGTCGCGCTGGCGCGCGTCGCCTCCCCTGTCTTCGCTCACGTTGTCGGTGCCCATGCGCGCTCCTCGCGGTCCGCGGGAGTCTATCAGAGCCCGTGCGCGCGGTTGAGCGGCCAGTAGGTGAAGAACGCCTCGCCGACGATCTCGCGGCGCGGGACGGTGCCCCAGTCCCGGCTGTCGTCGCTCACTTCGCGGTTGTCGCCCATCACGAAGTAGTGCCCGGCCGGGATGACGTAGGGCGTCTCGAGCGCCCAGGGTTTGCCGGTGCCATAGAACGGGTCGGTCTGCTCGCGGCGGCCGCCGGTGACGTCCACGTAGGGCTCCGAAAGGCGCCGCCCGTCGATGTACACGGCGCCGCCCTTCAGGGCGATGCGCTCTCCGGGCAGCCCCACCACGCGCTTGATGAGCACCTTGCCCAGGACCCTGGAGTCGATGACGACGATGTCGCCGCGGTGCGGGTCGCGCATCTTGTACACGACCTTGTTGACGAGCACGCGGTCGCGCGGGACCAGCGTCGCCGCCATGGACTCGGACGGGATGCGGTACGGCTTGACCACGTACGCCTGCACGAGCAGCGCCGCGACGACCGCGCAGATCGCGACGAGCAGGTACTCGGCGAGGGTGCGGCGCCTCACGCGCCGACCGGCGGGCTCACGGCGCAGGCACCGCCGCAAGGCGCGGCGCGGCGCCGTGATCGAGGAACGTGGATAGCTTCACCGGGCCGGGCCCGCCGCGCGGATCGCAGCGCCTAGCGCTGCTTCTCGCGCACGCGCGCCTGCTTGCCGACCTTGCCGCGCAGGTAGTAGAGCTTGGCGCGGCGCACGTCGCCGATGGCGGTCACTTCGATCTTGTCGATCTTGGGCGAGTGCACGGGGAACGTGCGCTCGACGCCGACGCCGAAGGACTGCTTGCGCACGGTGAAGGTCTCGCGCACGCCCTGACCCTGGCGCTTGATGACCGTGCCCTGGAAGACCTGGATGCGGTGGCGCGTGCCCTCGACGACCTTGAAGTGGACCTTCACGGTGTCGCCGGCCTTGAACTGCGGGAGGTTGTCGCGCAGTTGCTCGCGTTCGATGTTCTCGATGATGTTCACGGACCCTCTTTCCGAGCGAAAATCGGCGGCTAGTGTAGCAGGAGTCGCGCGGCGGCGCAAAACCTCGTCCGCGCCGCCCGACCGCAAGGC
>CAIWHY010000263.1 GCA_903912585.1 uncultured Thermoleophilia bacterium
CAGTACCGCTCGCTCAAGCACCGCGCGGAGATCGTGCTGGTCGACAGCAAGAACCCGTTCGGCAACGGCTTCGCGCTGCCGCGGGGGGTGCTGCGCGAGCCGGTGCGCAACCTCGGCCGTGCGGATTACGTCCTGATCACCAAGTGCGACGGCAGCGATAACAGCGAGCTCAAGGCCGAGATCCGGCGGCTGAATCCCCGCGCGGAAATCGTCGAGTGCGCCCATCGGGCGGGGCTGGAGGTGGGCGCTTTCTTCATCGTGTGCTACCCCGGCGAGACCGACGAGACGGTGCTGGACACGCTGCGCTTCGCCTCTTCCCTGCCGCTCGACTACGTGGGGCTCACGATGCCGTACCCGCTGCCCGGCACGGCACTGCTGGAGCGGATGGGCGGCCGCCTCACGCGCGACTGGCGGCCGCAGGAAGCGCTGCTGGTGAACCACACGTTGACCTACGAGGGCGACTTCTCGGCCGCCAAGATGCGCTTCGCCCTGTACAAGGGCCGCGTGCAGAGCGAGATGCGCCGGCGGCTCGGGCGCCTGGCGCCGCCGGCCTTGGCGCTGTTCGAGAAGCCCACGGACGCACTCTTCCGGCTGCTGAAGTAGCCGGGCGTCAGCCGGGCGCCGGCGTCAGCCGGGCGCCGGCGTCAGCCGGGCGCCGGGGCCGCGCCGCGAACTCCGCCATCGTCTCGTCCACGCGGCGGCGCAGCCAGGCCTCGTCGATGTCGGAGGGGTACACGAAGGTGATCTCGTTCTCGCGCGTCCAGTCCTTGCCCTCGTCCGGGGAGCCGAGGCGCTCGAAGAGGCGCGAGCCCGGCAGCGGCATCGGCACGTTGAAGGAGATCTCGTCGAGCGGCAGGGAGAGCGCCAGCGCGAAGGTCGCCTCTATGGTCGCGGTCGTCTCCCCCGGATAGCCGACGATGAAGAAGGCGGCGACCTCGATGCCGGCCGCCCGGTACACCTCGGCGGCGCGCACGCCCTGCGCCACCGTCAGCTGCTTGTTCATCAGGCGCAGCGTCTCCTGGCTGCCGGACTCGAGGCCCAGGTAGACCCGCTTGCAGCCGGACGCCTTCATCAGGCTCGCGCTGTCCGGCTGGACGCCGTTGGCGCGCGAGAGGCAGGTCCAGCCGAGGCCGAGTGGCGCGATGCGCCGGCAGAAGTCCTGCAGGTACGCGGCGTCGAGCGTGAACGTGTCGTCGGCGATCCACAGGCTGTCGTAGCCGAGCGCCCGGATCTGGTCGACCTCCTCGAGGACGGCGTCGAGAGGCCGGCGGCGGACGTCGTTGCCGAAGATCGGCTTGGAGCAGAAGTCGCAGCCGTAGGGGCAGCCGAGCGTGACGATCAGCGACGTAGGCTGGAAGCCGGTCTTCTCCCGCCACACGCGCTGGTAGGCGGCGTGGTCGAAGTCGCGGCGGTCGGGCAGCGGGAACGTGGCGAGCTCACTCTCCGGGTGATGGACCGCCGGGTTGTCGACGGGCGACCCGTGGTCGGGCACGAAGAGCCCCCCGTAGCCGTCCAGCGGCAGGCGCCCCATCGTCGCGGAGGTCGCGCGCTCGGCGAGATAGTCGCGGCAGAAGCGCGGGAAGCTGAGGTCGGCCTCGCCGCGGAAGACGGCGTCGAAGTGCCGCGCGTAGCGGCCCGGGAAGACCGTCGGCAGCGGGCCGCCGGCCACCAGCAGGCTTCCGGGCAGGATCTCGCGCGCCAGCTGCGCCACCGCGAGCGCGTTGCGCGTCAGGCTCACCATCGAGTACACGCCGACGATCTCCGCAGCGGAGGCGGCAAGGTCCGCGCGCAGCCGCTCCATGGAACTGAAGGTGCAGTCGAAGACGCGCGTCTCGACCCCCCGGCCGCGAAGCTGCGCCGCGAGGGTCGCGGCGCCGAGCGGCGGAAAGAGCATCTCCGTCGGCGCCCGCGTGCGGAAGTACGGGAAGACCAGCGCTACGCCCGCCATGCGATCCTTTCGTCCCGGAGTACGACCTCGTTCGCAGACAATCATGCCCGGCGTTGCGATTCATTAACGCTCGGATCTATCGCCCGTTCGCACTCGCCGCCGGCGCAGCCGTCCCGATGACCGACCCGCGGTAGGTCGCCCCCGGGTCGGGGTAGAGTCGAGAAGTCGTGTGACCCGCCCGGGCGCTGGGCCGGGGCGTCCGCCGCAAAGGAGTCGCCGCTTGTCGTCCGCTGCCGAGAACAGAGACGTACTGCTCGTCTTCCCGGGGCGCCACCGCGCCCCGGACCCGCAGGTGCCGCTTCAACTGCTGCACGTCGCCGGCGCCCTGCAGCGCGCCGGCTACCGGCCGCGCATCTTCGACATGCGGCTCGAGGATCATCAC
>CAIWHY010000264.1 GCA_903912585.1 uncultured Thermoleophilia bacterium
CGGCGGCTCCCCACCGGCGGCGCCCGGATGGGCGGCGGCGGCCGAATGGGCGGCGGCGCGCCGGTCGGAGGTCGTGGGCCGCACGGCCGACGCGCTGTCGCCGGCGGCGTACCGCAGGGCGCCGAGCGCCTCGAACACGCCCGCCTCCGGCGCTACGCTCAGCGGCGCCGAGCTGAGACTCCCGACTCCGTCGGCGATGGGCGCGATCAGCGCCCCGTGCCCGACGAGTACCACCGGTCCGTCGACCTTGCTCTTGTCGTAGAGGCTGTACACGTTGCGGGCGACGCCGGCGAAGAGTCCGTTGAAGATGCGCCCGTGAGACTCGCCCTGGTTGGCGAAGTGGGTCAGCTCGCTCTTGGCGAAGACGGCGCAGCGGCTCGTGACGGTGACGCCGTCCGGGCTCCGCTGGGCGAGCGCCACGGCCTCCTCCAGCGAGCGGCCGAGGCGAGCGCAAAGACCCTCCACCGTCTCGCCGGTGCCGGCCGAACAGCGCTCGTTGGCCTCGTAGCTCACGCGCCCGCGGCCGTCGCGCGTGAGCACCGAGTAGCCGCCACCGCCCACCCGGACGACGTTGAGCGGTCCGTCCGGGTACAGCCAGGCGGCGGCCAGCTCCTGGGCGATCTCCTCCGGCAGGCCGCTGAACGCGGGCTCGCCGACGCGCTCGCCGTACAGGCCGGTGGCGGCGATCCCCGCGAGGCGCTCGTGAGCGATGCTCCCGTAGAACGCCAGGAACGGGGCGAGCGGCTCTCCGAGGTGGCGCTCGGCGGCCGTGCGCAACACCCGGAGGCTGCCGTCGTCGGCGACCTCACCGAGCGCGATGGAGGTGGTCACCTTGCCGAGGTCGACGCCGAGGAACAACGGACCGTCCGACGGCGCCGGCCTGCCTGCGGCGGCCGGCTCAGGGCGAGCGTCGGCGGCAGGCAGGGATTCGGGCGTCGCGCCGGGGTGCTGCGCCGTGCGGTGCGTCACGCCCCACAAGGTAGCAGACGCGAACGGCCGCTGCCATCGGAGGTCCGAGCACCGTCTGAGGGGAGTCCGGCGGACGGCCTCCCGCCTGCCGATCGCGGCGCGCCGCGGCGATCGGGCCCCTCGTGGGGGAGTCGCTCGCCACGGCGGCCCGGGGCCTGCTCCACGAGGCCCTGGCCCTCGGCGACCCGCAGCGCCTCCGCCCACTTGCCGGCCACCTCGCGCAGCTCGACGTGAAGATCACTTGGGCGATACGCGTCGCTCACAGCATCTCCTTGTCGCAGGGTCCTGGGCCACGAAGTCACCCTGCTTCTACCCAACGGGCGGGATTCAGCGTCACGATCTCGGCTCCGCGGCGCGGCGCTTCGGTGGCCTGATGCGGCGCGGCGCGTCGGCGAGGGTATAGTGGGCACCGTGGACGACGACTCCAAATACGACTCAAGCCTCGACCCCGAGACGCAGCGTGAGCTGGACGACGCCTGGGATGCGCTCGGCGACGGCGACCTGGCCGAAGCCGCGCGGGCGCTCGCGAAAGCTCGCGCGGGCGCGCCCGGCGACCCCGCCGTGCTCGAGGTCGAAGCCGAGCTCGCGGTCGCCGACGAGCGGCCGCAGGACGCCCTCGAGGCGTACCGCCGCTGGAGCGACGCCGAGCCGGACGACCCGGAGCCGTGGATCGGCTCGGCGGAGGTCTACCTCGAGTACGGCGAGCCCGCGGAGGCCGCGCGCCTCCTGCGCGAGCTGCTCGCCGACTGGGAGCTCGACCCGCTCGACGAGGCCGACGCGCGTCACATCCTCGGCCAGGCCTGCGAGGACAAGGACGACCGCAAGGGGATGTTCAAGGAGTGGCTCGCCGTGCTCCGCCTCGACGCGGCCAACGACGAGCCTGAGCCGGTCATCAGCCCGGCGCGCTTCGAGCAGATCGCCGCCGACGCGCTCGACGAGCTGCCACTCGAGATCCTCGAGCGCCTGAGCAACGTGCCGATCCTCGTCGAGGAACGCCCCTCGGAGGCCCTCGTCCTCGAGGGCCTGGACCCGCGCACGCTCGGCCTCTTCCACGGCATCGCCATGCCCGACCAGTCGACCCTTGGGCCGGGGCCCGAGACCGGCCTCATCCACCTGTTCCAGCGCAACCTCGAACGCGAGGCCACGGACGAAGAGGACCTCGCCGAGCAGATCCGCATCACGGTGCTGCACGAGACGGCGCACTACTTCGGCGCCGTCGAGAGCGACATGGACAGCTTCGGGCTCAACTGACGGGGCGGCCGGCTTGCGCCGGCCGCCCCGAGACATGCGAACGGTCGTTCGGGCGCCCTACTTCACGTTCACCATCGTCATCCACACGCCGTTCGCCGGCAGGTCGGTGCCCGGCGTCTCGTACAGGATGACGAGCGGCACGGAACCCGTGCCGACCGCCTTGTAGTGCATCGTCACGGTCCCGGCGTCACCCATCGCGGCGCCGCCGGCACCCGCCTTGTCGACGATGGTCGGCTGCCCGACCTGCTCGACGATGCCGGTCTGCGCGAAGGCGTCAGTCGCCCACATGTAGCCGCTCGTGGGACTGCCCGGAAGCGTGACGTCGAAGGTCTGCCCCACGCTCACGTCGATCGGCTTGGCGACGGCGTGCTCCGCGGCGGTCACCGTCTTGGGGACGCTGCCGGCCGAGACCACGGCGCCGAAGGCGTAGGCCTGGCTCGGCAGACCCGTCGGGGCCGTGGCGAGCAGCACCGGGATCGCGACCCCGGCGGCCTTGGCCGTGTAGGTCACGGTGATCCGGCCCGAGTTCATCACCGGAGACGAGACGCCGAGAGCGCCGGACACGCCGAGGGGCTTCCACACGCCGGCGCCCGCCGGGAGGTCGACCGCGACCTTGTCGCCCATCTTGAGGAAGACCGTGTCGGCGGGGTACGCGTCCACGGCCTGGACGACCTTGGGCACGCCGCCCTTGGCCACGACGGTGAACTGCAAGCTGTCGATCGGCGTCGCTTGCGCCGGGATCTGATCGTAGTTGGCGATCATCGACGCGGTGCCCTGGCCGACGACCTGGAACGTCCACACCATCTTGCCCTTGGCACCCACGAGGTTGGCGTTCGCCACGAATCGCGGCTGCCCGACCTGCTTGATGAGGGTCTTGTCGGGCTTGACCCACTGCCACGCGAAATCGGTGGAGGGCTGCTCCGGCAGCGCCACCTGGATCAGGTCGCCGACTTTGGCGGCGAAGGTCTCGCCGGCGTCGTTCTGATTGACCTGGATGGTGATCGGCTGTTTGACCGGCTTCACGATCACGGGCAGCGAGTAGGTCTGGACCGGCGGCTCTCCCGCCGGCTGGTTGACCAGCACCAGCACGCCGTTGCCGGCGCCCGACGCGCGGAAGCCCATGGTCACCGTGCCGCCATTGGCGGTGGAGTACTTCTGGGCGCCGGTGGACGTCACGAGAGACGTCGAGCCGGTCGTCTTCCAGGTGGCCTTGCCGGAGTAGCTCGCGTGCCTGATCGTCACCTGGAGGGTGTCGCCGGCGCGCATCTGCGCCGTCTCGGCGGTGTAGTCCTCGCCGGCGTTGATCGTCTGCGGCACGTGGCCCTGGCCCACGTTGACGATGAGGGCGTACGCTGCCCCCGGGTTTCCCGAGTCCGACGGGCGCGCGTACCAGAACTCGAGCTGGTCCGAGCCCGTCTTGACGGCGCTGAAGGTGAACTTCGTCTTGCCGGGAGCGCCGATGAGGCCGCTGCTACCCGAGGTGGTCACGGACTTGCCAACCTGCTGCAGGATGGAGACCGTCGTCATGCCGGAGGCCGACCACAGGTAGCCGGTGCTGGCATTGCTGTTGAGAACGACGACCAGCTTGTCGCCGACCTTGAGATTGACCGCCGCCGGCACGACCGGCGCGTCGACCTTGACGGTCTGGACGGCGGTCGGACTGGCGCTCGGCGTCGGTGATGCCGACGAGGAACTCGACCCGCCGCACCCCGACAGGCCGACGGCCAGACCGAGTGCCGCCAGGGCGAGCACGTTGAACACGGACCTGAGCTTCACGAGACGACCTCCGCTCCCCGGCCGGGCGCCGCGCCGTGCGGCTCGCCCGGTGTGGGCTCCTATGGAGAAGCCCACGATGTGTTCCCTTTGTCGGCAACGGGGTTCCGCATCTTGAACTCTGCCGCTGCTCGCCCGGAGCCCCGCGAGGGCGCCGGCGCCTCGGAGCCGAGCCGCGGGCGGGCGGAGCCTACGAGTCGAACCCGAGGCCGAAGCGGTCGAGCGTGCGCAGCCAGGCGTTGCGGCGCCCGTCGTGAAGCTCGGCGTGCTCGGTGGAACGCCGTGTCGCCTCGATGAGCGGGTAGAGCAATGGCTCCGGCGGGAAGGGCAGCGGCCGGCGGCGCCCGAACTCGAGCTCCGTGAGCTCGGTGCGCCGGCCGTTCACAAGGTCGAGGGCGACGCGCGCGCCGAAGCGCGAGGCGGCGACGCCGAGGCCGGTGTAGCCGAGCACGTAGGAGACGCGGCCGTCGTAGGCCGTGCCCCAGAACTGGCAGAAGCGCGAGCAGGTGTCGATGACGCCGGACCAGCGATGCGTGAAGCTCAAGCCCTCGAGCTGGGGGAAGGTGTGGAAGAAGTGGCCGGCGAGCTTGGCCCACAGGTCCGGCCGGTCCTCCTGTTCGGCCGTGATGTGGCGGCCGCGGTAGTACATCGCGTCCCAGCCGCCCCAGAGGATCCGCTGGTCCTCGGTGAGCCGGTAGTAGTGGAACATGTAGCCGGCGTCCGAGAGCGCCTGGCGCCGGCCCCAGCCGATCGCCTCGAGCTGCAGCGCGCTGAGCGGCTCCGTCATCAGCGCGTAGTCGTAGACGGGGACGACGTGGTAACGGAGCCGCTTGAGCAGCGGCCGAAAGGCGTTGGTGGCGAGCACGGCGCGGCGCGCGCACAGCGCGCCCCACGCCGTGCGCAGCTCGACACCGTCGCCGGCGCGCGAGAGCCGCGTGACCGGCGAGCGTTCATAGAAGCGCACGCCGCGCTCGTGGCAGGCGCGCGCCAGTCCCCACGCGAGGCGCGCCGGGTCGAGGATGGCGGAGTCGTGGTGCCAGAGCCCGCCGAGGTAGGTCGGCGAGTGGATCTCGGCGCGCAGCTCCTCACCGTCGAGCCAGGTGTGGGGGACGCCGTCGCGCTCGTGCTCCTCGCGCACCTCGCGCAGGCCGTCCAGCTGCCACGGGGAGCTGGCGATCTCGAGCTCGCCGGTGCGCTCGAAGCCGCACTCGATGCCGAGCTCCGCGACGGTGCGCGCGATGGCCTCGAGGTTCTCGAGGCCGAGCTCCGCAAGGCGGGCGTTCTCCCGCGGGAAGAGCTCGGCGCCCTGGCTGAGGCCGTGCGTGAGCGAAGCCATGCAGATGCCGCCGTTGCGGCCCGTCGCCTGGCCGGCGACGCGGCCGGCCTCGAGCACGACGACGTCGGCGGCCGGGTCCTGCTCTTTGGCGAGCAGCGCCGTCCAGAGGCCGCTGAAGCCGGCGCCGACCACGGCGAGGTCGCAGGTGTCGGCGCCGGCCAGTGCCGGCTGCGGCGCCGGCGCCCGGCCGGAGTCGAGCCAGAACGGCAGCGGCTGCGACTCGCGCAGTGCGCGCAGTGCGTTCGCCTCGGCAGCGCCGCGATCGATCGTGCGTGTGGAAGTCATGGAGCCCACCCTCCCAGGTGGCGGCGATGCGCCTGTCGGTGCCGGGGCGGATCGGCTCGCCCCCGGGGTCTCATGCGGCGAGCGTAGGCAGGGCCGCGGCCGTCCGTCAACGGCCGGGCGGCCCGATGCACAACAGCGACCAAGAATCCGTTTTCGGGCCCGCAAGATTGATGAGGAGCGGGCTCTGGCGCCGGGGCCGCGACGATGCGAGCATTCGGGCATCGTCGACCAGCCGCGCCCGGACGGGGTGGCTCTCCACGACAGGGGGGACATGGCAGAGCAGCTGCGCCGGGTCAGGATCTCCGTACCGGCCGCCGTCGTGATGATCTTCGTGTTCGTGTCCTCGGGCGCCTTCGGCCTCGAGGACATGGCCTCTTCGGGCGCCGGCATGATGGTACTGATGCTGGTGGCGCTGCCGTTCGTCTGGGCGCTCCCGATGGCGCTCGTCTGCTCGGAGCTCGGCTCGGCGCTGCCCGAGGAGGGCGGCTACTACGCCTGGGTGCGCCGGGCGCTGGGGGAGTTCTGGGGCTTTCAGTGCGGCTGGTGGGCGTGGACCTGCCAGTTCGTCGACTCGGCCGTCTACATCGCGCTCATCCTGGGCTACGTGGGCGGCTGGTGGCCGCAGCTCGACGGTTGGGAGCTGTGGCTCATCGGGGCGGCGCTCATCGGCGTCTTCGCCTGGATCAACATCCGCGGCCTCGACCTCGTCGCCCTGAGTTCGATCATCTTCACCGTCATCATCGTGGCGCCGTTCATCGTGATGACGGTGCTCGGCTTCGCGCACTGGCACGGCACGCCGCTGCAGCCGTTCCTGCCCAGCGGCGAGAGCTGGTGGAGCAGCATCGGCCTCGGCCTGGCCGTGGGCGTCTGGATGTACTCGGGCTTCGACTCGATGTCGACGATCGCCGGCGAGATCGAGCGGCCGCGGTTCGTCATCCCCAAGGCGCTGATGATCTCGGTGCCGATCATCATCGCCTCGTACCTGCTGCCCACGATCGTGGGCCTCGCCGGCGTCGGCCACTGGCAGAGCTGGACCGCCGACGCCAGCGGCGGCGGCATCTCCTTCGTGCAGATGGCGCGCACGCTCGGGGGCCCTATCCTCGGCTACCTCATGCTCGGCGCCGCCGTGATCAGCAACATGGCGCTCTACCAGGAGTACCTGGCCTCCGGCGCCCGGCCCGCCTACGCCATGGCGGAGGACCGGCTGCTGCCGCAGTGGCTCACGGTGACCCACCGCAAGTACGGCACGCCGTGGGTCTCGATCGTGCTGCTCGCGGCCGTGAACCTGGTGCTGATCGTCGGCACCTTCGCCAACCTCGTCGTGATCGACGTGTTCCTCAACATGTTCTACTACATCCTGATCTTCGTGGCGGCGGTGCGGCTGCGCCAGAAGGAGCCCGGCCTCGAGCGACCGTTCCGCATACGGACCGGCACGCTGGGCCTGGCGCTCATCTGCGCCCCGGCCGTCGTGATCGCGCTGCTCACGCTGTACACCAACGCCATCGACACGAGCACCACGCTGTTCGGCCACGCCAGTTTCACGCTTCTCGGCTGGACCTTCGGCTGGTACGCCATCGGCGGGCTGCTGGCCCTCGTGTCGGGTCCGCTCGTCTACTGGTACTTCAAGCGCAGGCTCGGCGGCCGCCCGGTCGGCGGGGACCCGGTGGACGGGCGCACGCTCGAGGCGGAGCCGCAGACCTGACGGGTCGGCGGCCGCGCCGCGGCCGCCGCGGCGCGGCCGCCGGCGCGTCTTCACCCGGCCGAGTCGCTGACGGCCCCTTCGAGAGCCATGATTCAGAGCTCGGCGCCCCTTGCCGATGAAGGCGGTACACTGTGTGTCCGAGCGGGACGCGAAGGAGAGGCCGGATGACCACGAGAAGACGAGCGGCGCTGGCGCTGTGCCTGCTCGCCGCCGGCGTGCTCACTTTGGCCGGCGCCGGCGGCGCGGCGGCGGCCACCGCCGCTGCTGCCTCTGCCGCTACCGCCGCCGTCCCCCAGGCGGGCCCGCTCAACCCGGCCTTTGTGAAAGCGCTGCTCGAGCCCCTCGCGGGCGCGCTCGGCAAGCTCCCCGACCCCGTGGACGTGCAGCTCGGCCCCGCGGCCGCGGCGCGTTTCGCGCAGCGCGCCGCCGCGCTCCCGTCGTCGTACACCTCGGACCTTCCCTCGAGCTTCGACCTTCGCAGCCTCACCGCCGCCGACGGCGTCACCTCCTACTCCCGCCTCACCGCCGTGCGCGATCAGGGCAGCTTGGGCACCTGCTGGGCGTTCTCCAACATCGCGGCGCTCGAGTCGGAGCTGCTGCCGGGCGAGAAGTGGGACTTCAGCGAGGACAACCTGGTCACGCGCAGCGGCTTCGGGCCCTTCCCCGGCTCCTACGGCAAGGCGCGCAACCCGTGCTATTACGGCGGCTGGGACTTCATGGCGGTCGCCTACTTCGCGCGCTGGGCCGGACCCGTCAGCGAGCGGAGCGACCCCTACAACACGCCGAAGCCGCCGAAGGTCGATCGCGTGCTCAAGCACGTGCAGGGGGCGGTGATGTACCCGGGCCGCGCGGCCGGCGCCGCCGGCGACCTCGGCAACGATGAGGTCAAGCAGCTCGTGTACCAGAACGGCGCGCTCAGCGTCGGCATGTACTGGAACAACGACTTCCTCGCCGCCGATCCCGCGACCGGCACCGACGACGCCTACTACTGCCCCTACGGCGCCGGCGAGACCTACAGAGACGAAACGGTCGGCGAGAACCACGGCGTCGCCATCGTGGGCTGGGACGACGCGTATCCCGGGGCGAGCTTCGCAGCGCAGGACGGGATCACTCCCCAGGGAGACGGCGCTTTCCTGGTGCGCAACAGCTGGGGTGCCGGACGCTTCGGCGACGCCGGCTACTTCTGGATCTCCTACTACGACCGGTCCTTGGCGCGCGACGAGTGCACGTCCTACTCGCGCGTCGACCCGGTCGGCAACTACCGCCGCATCTACCAGTACGACAAGCTCGGCTGGACCTCGGCCTGGGGTTTCAAGCAGGCCGAATGCTGGGGCGCCAATCGCTTCAAGGCACGCGGCGACGGGCACATCGCCGCCGTCGGCTTCTACACGCGCGTCGCCGGCACGCGCTACGCGGTCTACGGCGGGCCCAGCCTCAAGAGACTCAAGCTTCGCGGCAGCGGCACCAGCGCTCTGCCGGGCTACGCGACCGTCTCTCTCACGTCGCCCCTCGCGGTGACCCGCGGCGGCCGCTTCGTCGTCGCGATCCGTCTTGTCTCGCCCGGCACGACCGCGGCCGACCGCTCCCCGCTGGCGATCGAGAACCCTGCGGCCCGGTGGATGTCCGGCGCCGTCGCCGCCCCCGGCCAGAGCTTCATGAGTGCCGACGGCCGGCGGTGGACGGACCTCAACGCCGGCCACCCCAGCGCCCAGGCCAGCGTGTGTCTCAAAGCCTTCGCGGTCAGGTAGGAGCCGGGGCCGCGCCCCGGATGGAGACCCGGTCACGCGCGCCCAGCCCGCCGCCGTACCGCCTGCGGGCCGTGCTCTTCGATTTCGACGGCACCCTGACGGTCCCCGGCGCCCTCGACTTCGCGGCGATCAAGCGTGAAGTCGGCTGCCCGCCGGACGAGCTCGTGCTCGAGTGGATCGAAGCCCTGTCCGCCGGCTCGCGGCGGGACGACG